>JBJKPH010000432.1:0-2901 GCA_046706585.1 Bacteroidales bacterium
AGGTGATATTTTTACTTTATTACTTTGTGGATATAGCTAAGGGATCCCTGATTGTAGCAATACATCGATAAAGGATTCATGACTTCCACCCTTTCTGTGGGGCAAAGTCATTGCGATGAGTCCCGGGTGAGCCGGGACGAAGAAGCAATCTCCGGATAACCGTGACTGACCAAATTTGAATTTTAATAATATTTAACCCCGGAACTTGGGACTAAACATACCACCAGTCCGTTATGCATGATCATTAGAAAATACATTTCAACATTTAAATGAGGTATAATCTTAACCATTAGTCATTATGATATTTAATTATATCTTACCTTAGGGAGCGGAAAAGGAAGCTTCCCTCATTCAATTTCGGAATGAATAAGTATAAAATAATTGTAAATCATTTGTATTCAGAATAAAACATAAAAATTCCCTGTAAAAACATGAAAAAGAAAAGTCGCTTTTTGTTTCTCCTGTCTCTGGCACTTGTTTTGCCCGTAACTATGATGATGGTGATAATGCTGGCCGGTACCGGATGTAATTCTTCTTCTAACATGCCTGAAGGTCCATGTGATATCTATGCAGCTGCCGGAACGCCGTGTATAGCTGCCCACAGTAGTACACGTGCCCTGTATGCCTCATACAGAGGTCCGTTATATCAGGTTATGCGCATGTCCGACGGCAAGACACTTGACATAGGTATAGTTCGTTCCGGGAAAAATGATCCGGGCGGTTATGCTGATGCGGCTGCCCAGGATGAATTTTGTGCCAACACATATTGCTGGATAACAAAGATCTACGATCAGTCCGGAAATAGCAACGATCTTACCCAGGCACCCCGTGGCGGTTTCAGCGGTCCGGCTATGGGCGGATTCAACAACCTGCCGATTGCAGATATGGCACCCGTCACTGTTATGGGCCACAAAGTTTATGGTGTATTCATTGAGCCGGGAATGGGCTTACGCAATAACAATCCGACCGGAACTGCTGTTGATGACCAGGCAGAAGGTCAGTATTGGGTGGTTAATGGCCATCATTATAACTCGGGATGTTGCTTCGATTACGGTAATGCTGAAACCGACAGCCGCGATGATGGAGACGGTACTATGGAAACCACTTATTATGGAAATGCAACAAACTGGTATCACGGGCAGGCGCCTGGTCCCTGGGTTATGACAGATCAGGAAAACAATCTTGTTGGTTGTGTTAATCAGTCGCCTGGCGATAAGTACTGCCCCGACCTTCCGGTAATAACATGGCGGTTCGTAACTGCAATGGCTGATGGTGAACCCCATCACTGGAGGTCGATGGGAGGTGATGCTCAACAAGGCAACCTGCAGGTAATGTATGACGGGGTACGTGTAATTAACGACAGAAGCAGTTATGATCCTATGCGCAAACAGGGAGCTATTCTGCTTGGAAACGGTGGCGATAACAGCAACGGATCTCAGGGTACATTCTACGAGGGTGCAATGACGGCTCCCGGTACTTTCCCAACGCAGGAAACCAACCAGAAGGTACAGGCCAACATTGTGGCCGCAGGGTATAATGTCCCGAGATTAAGCATCGCTCCTGCCGATGAAACTGACATGCCTCCCGGTCTGCAGACATTTTCACCCGGATCTTCACAAAACACCACTGTGACTTTTACCAATACCACAGGCTCTCCTGTCAGTAATCTCACTTTAAGTATTTCCGTGCCGGGAGAATGGAAATCAATGGTTATAAATTCAAATGAGCCATCAAAGACTTTCACCGGTGTAATTCAACCTGGTGAAAGCGTAAAAGAAACATTCACGGTGACATCAGGAACAGATGTTTATAACGGAGATATTCAGGGGATGGCATCGTGGACCAATACGGCCAATAACAGTACACGATCTGAAATAACTGCCGAAAAAGTCAGGAATGTCAGCCCAGTTAAAATTAACGAGTTCCGTATCAGTGACGGTTCTTTCAACAATCAAACCAACTCCTTTATTGAACTTTATAACGCAGGAGATAATGATGTTGATATCTCAGACTGGACCCTGACACACCATGCTGCACAGCTGCCAATATTTTCATCGGTAAAGATACCTGCAGGAACAAAGCTTTCATCTCATGGGTTTTACCTTCTTGGCTTGTCAAACTCAGGACTGGCTGTACAGGCAAAGAAAGGTGAAAACACGATTTATGTAAGGACTGCTGAAGGCATGTCGGTGGGCGATAAAATTGAAATAGGTACAGGTCAGGATAGTGAAATCCGAAATATCAAAAGCATAATCACGCCTCCGGCTCCTGAAAATCAGGCATCTCAACCGGGTTCTGGCCGTGGTCGTGGTCCGGGTGGTTCTACCACTATATGGCAGCCGCTTCCTGAAGGACCGGTCATCACCATTCCTGCAGGTTCGGCCAATATCCCTGTCACCAGCGTATATGGCTTCGAAGTCGGTCAAAAGATAGCTATCGGCTATGGATCAACATACCCTGTTGTATCCCAGTCGATTGAAAAATATGAGGTTGTCACGGTCACAAAGGTAGGGAAACAGGGTACACAGGCCTGGCTCTCAATGGATGCAAAAGCCGGTGACACAAATATTAAAGTTTCATCTGTAGCTAACATATCACCTGGTGATAAAATCAGTCTCGATATTTCCAGCCAGGGGCACGGAGTTGAAATAGTGACTGTTAAGAGCGTTGGAACTCAATCTGTCCGCAAAACTGCCCGCGGCTCGTTAAAGGATGATGAGGACCCGGGGACCGGACTCGACCTCGAAGAACCACTTAAGTACAACCATTCTGAAAATATGCCTTTCAACGTCAGAGGTACAGGCATCGACTTTGAACCTGCAGCTGCATTTTCTCACTCAAGCAACGAACCGGTAATTGCTCTTAATACCAGCATAATACTTGATCAGCCACTTGCTAATG
>JBJKPH010000433.1:0-10292 GCA_046706585.1 Bacteroidales bacterium
CACCTCTTCCCATTCCGAACAGAGAAGTTAAGCCCGTCAGCGCCGATGGTACTGCGTAAGTGGGAGAGTAGGTCGCCGCCGACCTTATAACAGAAACCCGGGTTTATCCCGGGTTTTTTGTTTCAAGGGACCGGAGGACTGGAATGTTGGGTAGGCCAACGACTAACGACTAACGACAAACGGGGGAGAAGGTTTAAATAGTTTAAGTTGTTTAGATTGTTTATTTTACTCTCCTTCTCTACTCTATATTTCCTCCCTCTCTCCGTTTCTCCTCTTCCTCCGTACCGTCGCACCGCAGTACCGTCGTACCGTCGTACCGCCATACCATTTCCGAATACTTTTATCTTGCGTCTTTTATATTTTATAGTCGCAGATTCGGAGATCTGCTCCTAACGGTTCCTTGTCCCTCTCTCCGTTTCTCCAACTCCCGTCTTCCTCCGTACCGTCGTACCGTCGCACCACCGTACCGTCGCACCGCCATACCATTTCCGGTTACTTTTATCTTGCGTCTTTTATCTTCTTATAGTCGCAGATTCGGAGATCTGCTCCTAACGATTCCTTGTCCCCATGCCCCACGCAAAAAAGCCACGGTTCAACCGTGGCTTTTCTCTACGCTCTTTGCTCTCAGCTCTACGCTCTCGTCGTCTAGTAGAACTTATACCTTAGATCAACGATATTCATATCTTTCTGCAGAGCCTGGAATGCTTCATATGAAGATCTCATCTCATATGTAGATGCCAGCCTTGACTTTATAAGATCGGTTGTCTGATTCTGGGTATTTTCCCTGACATCATTTATGGCAAGGATAAATACGCCGTTATTGCCTTCAATAGGATGTGTTATGGTTGATGTTGCTGAACCGGCAGCTGCAGAAATCACGGCAGGCTCGATACCTGCACCAGGTATTGAGAATGAATTGAAGGTAATATTTGTAGCTTCCATTACCGAAAGACCAAGTCTGGATGCTATATCTTCAATTGTTGAAAGCCCGGATACTGATGCTCCCATTTCAGCAACCAGCTTCTCGCCCTTCTTCTCCTTCATAACGGCAAACCTGATGTCGTTCTCAACATCTTCAACGGGGGCATAACCGTCTTTTACGACACCTGTGCAATAAGCTATGACAAACTTGTCGCCAAGCTCAAATACAGCCTGCTCACTGCGGTCGAGGATAATATGTCCTTCCTCAGCCTCAAAAAGCGACATAACAAGTTGTCTGGGCGACTCAAGCCCTGCTATCTCTTTCTGGTCAGGAGTGATATCGGTAACCACCCTTTTGTTAATTCCTTCATCGGCAACTGCCTGGTTGAATTTTTCATAGGTGTTGTTCATTCCTGCAAACCTGCTTGCCTCAGAGTAAACATTCTGGTAAGTGGAAGAACTTGGTACAATATTACGGACAATAACACCTACCTGATATTTCTTAACCCTCCTACTCTGATCGAGTATCTCGATAATATGATAGCCATAAGTTGTCTGGACCATTGTAAGGTCACCCTTTTTACCTTCAAAACAGGCATCATTGAAAGGGGTTACCATCATACCCTCCTGGAACCATCCGAGGTCGCCGCCAAGCTGTGCTGACCCTGGATCGGTTGAAGCAACTGAGGCAATTACACCGAAATCTGACCCCGTTTTAATCAGATTCATAATACTGTCAGCCCTCACCTTTACGTCATCAAGCGTTTCGTTCTGCCCTGGAGAGATAAGGATGTGCCTTACATGAACAGAATCAGGCCTGCTCTGTACATCTATCAGTCTTGCAATCCTGAATGAATTGTCTTGTTCGTACGGACCGTATACTTCGCTTGTGTTTTCCGATGAAACAAATGCCTTTAGCGAATCAGGAATATCATCAAGCTTCTGGTACAACCCCGGGTCCCTTACATCCGAATTGAGATTTATATATTGCACCGGGGTCTCCGATTTTGCAAATTCATCCTTCAGGGTGAGTATATCGTTCCTGTCTTTTGCTATGTCCTCATTCGATGGTATAACCTCGAATTCAACATATTCCATATCCCTCGACGCTGTCTGTTTGAAATCTTCCTTGTGCTTATTGTAGTACTTCTCGATATCTGCCGCAGTAACTGTAACTGATGAATCCGGAACAGCACTGAAAGGTTTCATTACAAAACTGAAGTCAACAATATTGGAGTTGACCATATGTTCAAATTCAGCCTGTTTTGATGTAACATACAGGCCTTTGGCGATCAGGTTGTTGAGTTTTGAATTGATCTTTGTCTTTACTATTTCATCTTCAAAGAACATCCAGTACTTGTTAGCCTGTGGATCATAATCGGTGGTCTTCAGGAAATTAACAAGAAAAGACTGATCGAATTCACCTGTTTGCTGATTGGTAAAAAGCTGCCTTACAATAGGATGGGGGTCGCTCCCAAGCACCAGTGAATTAACTTCTTCGTCACTTACCCCTATACCCAGTTTTGCAATTTCCGAACCAAGAACCTTCTCTTCAAGCATCTGCTGCCATATTTGTTCCCTGAGCGATTCTGAAAGTTCTTCGGTAATGTTTGTTGTACCCGAAAGCTTGTATATCTCAATGAGATTCTGGATCCTCTGGTCAAATTCCTGGTACGAAACCTGCTCCCCTCCGATATCAGCAAGTTCATAATATTTTTTGGCCCTTATCCTCTGCCCTCTTCCGTTACCGAAAAAGTCTCCAACTACAAATAACAGAAGCGATGCGCCTACCACGATTGCCAGAAGGGCTCCGGCTCTTTCTCTTAGCGTTTGAAGTACTGACATTTGTCAATAGATTTTGAATTTTACAGGCGACAAATATAGCAAAAATTGTTTAAAATACAGGCACATAACAATTTTGTTTCTTGTTGTTCAATAACCACATAGTCAATAATTTAGGTCAGGTAATGCCAACAAACACCTTTTAGATCCTCTTTTTTGCTTTATCAGCTATTAACTACTGTCTGCTGCACTAAGAGAAGAATTATTCTTATCACTTTTAGGAAAGTTCATCTAAAAACAATAAAAAAATGCAAATAGGTCAAAATATCAGGGGGTAAAGTGAGAAAATGTATGAAAATGTTAATAAAAGGTTGCAAAATACAGGGGGTGACAAGAAAAATAACATATTTTTGCACAAAAATAAAATTATGGCAGAATTACGTTTCAGTGCATTGAGGGAGCTATTCCTTCGTAAACCCGTTGAAGTTTTTTATCCTGGTGAGAAAATATCGGATTACTATGCCGAGAATGTTTTTGACCTGCAAAAGATGGAGCGTTACCTTTCGAAGGAGACATTTATCGCGGTCAGCGAAGCAATTGAAAAGGGTGTCTCCATATCAAGGGAGATTGCCGATAAGGTAGCTGCAGGCATGAAAACCTGGGCTATTGAAAAAGGTGTAACCCATTACACACACTGGTTTCACCCGCTTACTGATGCAACAGCTGAAAAGCATGATGCATTTATCGAAAGGAATAATTATGGTGGTATGGTGGAAACTTTTTCGGGGGAATTGCTTGTACAGCAGGAACCTGATGCATCAAGTTTTCCGAGCGGAGGGATCCGTAATACTTTTGAGGCGAGGGGTTATACTGCATGGGACGTATCTTCACCTGCTTTTGTGGTTGGGACAACACTTTGCATACCAACTGTATTTGTATCGTATACCGGCGAAGCGCTTGATTATAAAACCCCGCTATTAAAAGTTCTTACGGAACTCGACAGGGCTGCTGTTGATGTTTGCCAGTATTTCGACAGGAATGTAACCAAGGTCATAGCTACCCTTGGATGGGAACAGGAATATTTCCTGATTGACGAGGCATTATATTATGCCAGGCCCGACCTTGTTCTGGCCGACAGGACATTGATGGGACATCAGTCATCGAAAGACCAGCAGCTTGCCGACCATTATTTCAGTTCAATCCCTGAACGGGTAATGGCTTTTATGGAAGATTTTGAGGTAGAATCATACAGGCTCGGAATACCTGTCAAGACACGTCACAATGAAGTGGCACCCAATCAGTTCGAGTGTGCACCCATTTATGAGGAGGCCAATCTGGCGGTAGACCATAATCAGTTGGTGATGGATGTGATGAAGCGGATAGCCCGGAAACATAAATTCCGTGTCCTGCTCCATGAGAAACCTTTTGCAGGGATAAACGGATCAGGAAAACATAATAACTGGTCGTTGTCAACCAATACCGGGGTGAACCTGCTGTCGCCGGGAAAAAATCCGAAAGGCAACCTACAGTTCCTTACCTTTCTGGTAAATGTGATCAAGGCAGTGCATGAAAATCAGGACCTTCTGCGTGCAAGTGTCCTGAACGAGACGAACTCACACAGGCTGGGAGCTCATGAGGCTCCGCCGGCAATAATGTCGGTTTTTCTGGGTACATACCTGTCGGATATGCTTGATGAGATTGTCAGGAAAGTATCGGATAAGAAAATGACTCCATCGGAAAAAACCGAGCTGAAACTTGGTATTGGTAAGATACCTGAGATTCTGCTTGACAATACCGACAGGAACCGGACATCTCCGTTTGCATTTACAGGCAACAGGTTTGAATTCAGGGCTGTGGGATCTTCTGCGAACTGTGCATCGGCAATGATAGCACTTAATATTGCTGTTGCCGACAGGCTTAAGAAATTTAAGAAATCAGTTGATAAGCTTATCGACAAGGGGATTAAAAAAGATGAAGCAATTTTTCAGGTTCTGAAACAATATATTGTCGAGTCATCAGCAATCAGGTTCGAAGGAGACGGATACAGTGAGAAGTGGCAGAGAGAGGCGGAGAAAAGGGGACTTACCAATATATGCAGTGTTCCCGAGTCACTGTCGAAATACCTTACCAAACAGGCAATGGATATTCTGATCGGCAACGACATCTTTAGTGAGAGGGAATTAAGGGGAAGGGTAGAGGTCGAGTATGAGAAATTTATCAAGAAAGTACAGATCGAGGCAAGGGTGCTTGGTGATCTTGCTGTTAACCATATTGTGCCAACGGCAATTGAATATATGACCCGGCTGCTTGAGAATGTGAATTCTCTCAGGAATGTCTTTACCGGGGATGAATTTGAACAAATGGCAGGTGCAAGAAAAGAACTGATAATAAATATCTCTGACCATATCACCTATATCAAGAAAATGGTGAACGATATGATTGAAGAGAGGAAAAAGGCAAATGTCATTGAGGATATAGTCGAGAAATCATACGCCTATGAGGCAAATGTGAAACCCTTCCTTGACAAGATACGTTATCATATCGATAAACTGGAACTGGTTGTTGACAATGAGATATGGCCGTTGCCTAAATACAGGGAACTTTTATTCACCAGGTAACACTATAAGGGTGCGGTATACGCACACAACGGACGGTTATTATTCCTGCCATCCCCGGCAATATGATCTTTTGCATAATATTTGCTGCTAACAGATCGTTATTGTTAAACCGGGCAAAACCGGTTATCAGCCATTAGGCTGAACCGGCCGGTGAGATCTTAGGAATATATTCACTATTTTTACCTGAAATTGAAAGGAATTATGACACGTTCCCTGTTAATCATCATTATTTTTGGTTTCTCAATCTCCCTGTACGGACAGAAAAGGAAAGTACAACGGGCATATGATGCATGGAACGCAGGGGAATACTGGGAGGCAATTGATGAATTTAAAGATGCATATTCAAAGACCAGGGATAGGGCTGAAAAATCAGAGATGGTATTCATGGTTGCCGAATGTTACAGGCTGACAAATGATCCCAGAAATGCAGAGACATGGTATAAAAAGATCTCAGGCAAAGACAATTCCAGACCTGAAGCTACCCTTTGGCTTGCTGAATCGATGCAGAAAAACGGAGATTATGAGGATGCTATTACTGAATACAGGAATTATAAACAGGTAGTACCTTCCGATCCAAGGGCAGATCTTGGAGTGAGGTCATGCGAACTGGCATTGGAATGGATGGAGTCACCTGAACCATATCAGGTAGAAGAGTTGAAAGATCTCAATTCGAGGATGTCTGACTTTGGAGCTGCCTATGCACGTGATGACTATGGTATGGTATATTTCACATCGTCGCGCGACGAGGCAACGGGTAAAGCCGACCATGGTGCCACCGGTCAGAATTTTACCGATATTTTTGAGAGCCGTCTTGATAAAAAAGGAAAATGGAGCACACCTGTACCTGTGCCTGACCTTGATACCGAATTCGAGGATGGAACACCATCTTTCACAGCCAACTACAGGGATGTCTATTTTACCCGGTGCGACATGGGTAAAAGAGAAAACCGTGGATGCGTGATATATACTGCACACAGGGAAGGAGATGGTTGGAGTGAACCTGAAAAGGTCGACCTTCTTGCCGATTCGCTGGTTGCCGCACATCCTGCAATATCTCCCGACGGACTAACTCTTTATTTTGTCTCGCAGCTTCCCGACGGCTATGGGGGCAAGGATATCTACTATGTTACCAGGCCTGATGACAAATCAGCATGGTCGGCACCTGTGAATGCAGGTCCTGATATTAATACAAGAGGTGATGAACTGTTTCCCTATGTAAGGTCGGAAGGTGTTCTTTATTTTGCATCTGACGGACATGTGGGTATGGGGGGGCTCGATATATACAGGGCAGAGCAGCAACCAGACGGAGGTTGGCTTGTCGATAACATGAGATATCCAATAAACAGTTTTGCTGATGATTTTGGTATTACTTTCCAGGGTACCTCAGAAATGGGAATATTCAGTTCGACGAGGAAAGGAAGAAAAAATGATGAACTCTATTATTTTGAACTGCCTCCACTCAGGTTCAGCGTAACAGGTCTGGTAAGGAACGAAAAGAGTGGAGCCGCAATAGCCGAAGCATCGGTACAGATGATAGCCAGCGACGGGACAACCGTGAAGACAGAGACTGGAGTGGGCGGAGACTTTAAATTCATCCTGCAGGAAGCTGTTGATTACATTTTCCTGGCATCAAAAGAGGGATTCCTTAACGGGAAGGAGAAGGTAACCACCCGTGGACAGGATAAAAGCAGGGAGTTCCTTGTGACAATTTCCATGACCTCAATTGACAGGCCTATCGAACTTCCTAATATCCTGTATGATTTCGGGAAATGGGACCTGAGACCTGAATCAATGGTATCGCTTGACAGGCTGGTTGAAACATTGAACGATAACCCCAATGTTACTATCGAGCTTATGTCTCACACCGATTCAAGGGATACGGAAGAGTACAATATGGACCTTTCACAAAAACGTGCCCAGTCGGTGGTTGATTACCTTATAAAGAACGGCATTGCAGCCGACAGGCTGTTTGCAAAGGGATACGGAGAATCTTCACCCAAGGTGGTTGACGAAAAGATAGCAGCCGAAAATCCATTCCTGAAGCAGGGTACTGTCCTTGATGAGCAGTTTATCGAAAATCTGCCCAACGATGAACAGAAGGAAATAGCTTACCAGATAAACAGGCGTACCGAGTTCAAGGTGCTAAGTACCGATTATGTTCCGGAAGAAAAGTAACCGGTTAAAGGGTTACATATCCCAGTTCACCCAGTGATTTAATAGTATTGACAACATCGCTGAGACTGATCGTGCCTGATTTCATCTGTCCGTCAAGCAATATTTTGATATCGAAAGCACTGTTGGTGCCGTTACACAATCTCAGTACTTCAGTAACATCAACCCTGCCCTCAACGGGATATTTGCCGGCCAGATCCCTTGTCTCTGTCATTATGACTCTTGAAGCACCGTACCCAGCATCTGTCAGTTTAGAGGTGAACTTCGGTACAATTTTCGAAGCGTCTGATTCAGCTTTCGTCAGCGAGTACTTCAGCCCTGTGACTCCCAGTGATTTTCCTTTCAGGTTTGCATATGATTCGAAACTTGCAACCGCAGAATTCCCAATTGAATTTATTCCGTTCAGCTGATCTGCCATTATTCCTTTAAGAGCAGCCGATCCAAGTTCTCCTGTAGTTTTCAGGGTTGCTGTTTCATTGATTATTGCTGCCTTGATATATCGCATTCCAATAATGTAATTACTGCTGAATGATGCAGCATCACTGTTCGACAGAAGGTCGGTTGCCCTGGTTAGCTGTGCTCCTATTCTTGAGGCAGCATTACCAACAACTTCGCTTCCTATTTTTGCTGCCAGATCGTCATCAGCACTGGCTATAGTATATGCCGCAGCAGCTGCTATCACACATACTCTTTTCATCTGTGTAGGATCAATCTTGTCAGCCCTGTCCTGAGATGTGTGGTAATACAGGTCGGGCCATGTGATCATCATAATTCCCGGCACCCTTATTCCGGGATCATTGAATACCTCGTGGTCGGATGATCCGTAATGATCGTCTATCCTGAAATAGAATGGTTGGTCGGTTCCGCTTGGAGCAACTATACGTTTCACGAATCCTCCCCTTCCGGAAACTGCAAGACCTGCCCTGTTCGTAAGACCTACATAATTATAGTAATTTTCCATAACATCATTCAGGTAATGAGGATTACCGTATGTTGTCCTGTGCATGCATAGGAATGAATGGTTGGCGGCAAGATTAATGCCTACCATGTCAAGATTAATATCACAGAGAGTCTTCTTCATCAGGTCTTTGTGAGCATTTACCCACGGACCTGTTCCTGAGAACTCGGGTGCCCAGATAAAGCGGATACTTCTTTTAGGTCTTTGAATGCGCCCGTCGTTTATCATTGTATTAAGCATCCTTGCAACCTCAAGTATGGCAGCACATCCTGATATATCATCGTTAGCCCCCTGTTTGACATAACCTTCGAAAAGGTGAGCTGAGAAGATTACCTCGCCTGCATCAGGATCGGTTCCTTTGATCACACATGACGGCACCTGCATTTCATAATCAAGCATCTGCGATTTAACAACAGCATGTACCTTTATCTTTTCTCCTCCGAGAAGCCTGTCTCTCAGTATTTCTCCTTCACGTGGCGGCAGGTAGAATCCGAATGTAAGCTTGCGGCCAGAGGAACCCCTTCCTGATATACCGCTTATTGGTATGGCCAGGGGCACTTCGAGTGGCCTGGGAGAATTGTATGTAACAATACCGAGCGCTCCCCTTGATACTGCCTGTGAGTGAACACCCGAGGCACTTCCCGAGGTAACCACTATTTTACCTTCAACTCCTGCTTTGTCAAGTTCATCAGGCGTTCCGCCACCTACCCATACCAGATCTGCTGTAACATCAGTATTTGCACTTCCTTCAGCAAGCTCTGCAGTAAGGTCATCGTAGTCGGCAATTTTTGATATCCCAGGACTTACTTCCCATAATTCACCGCTTATACCATCCCATATGCTTCCTCCCGGGAACCTGTTAACAGTCACTTCCTCAAGTCCGTATTCCTTAAGCTTGTTAAAGACATAATCGGTTTCGAGAAAATTTCCGGTGTACTCCTCTGTTGGCCGGTTATGGTTATAAGCCGCCATCTCAATAATGTGATTCGTGGCAGTCTCGCCCGAAGCTTCACCTATTATCATGTCCATGATCCTTTCCGGAAGAAGACTCCGGTACTGTGAGTTTTGTGCATTGGTTGTCGTGCCCAGCAATACTGCTGCCGCAATGACCGGGAAGAAAAATTTTGCCTTCATTTGATGTCAGTATTTTTGATTTATTAGTATCAGAATAACATACTAAGGGGTTAAAAGTAACATTCTTTAATTTACATAGTAGCAAATGGTGATATTTTTTTCATTATTTTCCCGTAACTATTTGCCATTCTCCCTTTCCAATATTCCCTCTTCCATTAATAAATTTCCCCCAAATTTCGTAAATTTGCAGGCTGAAAGTCAAAATAATGGTTGACGACTCAAGATATGGCCAAAGAGGTGTTTCGTTTTCCAAGGAAGATGTACATCATGCAGTAAGCAAACTCGATGCAGGGATTTTCCCTTCAGCATTCTGCAAGGTAGTTCCTGATTACCTTGGAAATGATCCTGAATACTGTAATATCATGCATGCCGACGGGGCAGGCACTAAATCTTCTCTTGCCTATATCTACTGGCGTGAGACAGGTGATATGTCGGTGTGGAAAGGAATAGCACAGGATGCTGTGATCATGAATGTGGATGATGTAATATGTACCGGGGTGACCGACAATATACTTCTGTCATCGACTATCGGCAGGAACAAAAATCTTATTCCCGGTGAGGTGATAGATGCAATAATAGGAGGTACCGAGGAAGTTCTTCAGGAGCTTCGCGATGAGGGTATCGGGATATTCCTTACCGGTGGTGAAACAGCCGACGTTGGCGATCTGGTACGCACAGAGATCGTAGATTCAACGGAGAAAGCAAGG
>JBJKPH010000434.1:0-6144 GCA_046706585.1 Bacteroidales bacterium
CTACCACCTTAATGGGCTTGCTGCGGGCCATCATAATACCTCTCATTGCGGCTATCCTGGGTTCTTTGGCAATACCTTTCTGTACAATTGCCACAAACGGACCATCGACAGTAACAGTTTCACGACCTCCATCGATCTCGCGTGTCATAACCGGCTTTCCTCCTTCGATCCTGAGCCCCGATACTGCCGAGACGGATGGCAACCCAAGGAATTCAGCAGTCATGGCTCCAACTGTCGACCCGTTGTAATCGCTCGATTCTATACCACACATAATAATATCGTATGATCCCTCCTTTACCGCTTCTGCAATCTGACTGCTTACCCAGTATGAATCAAGAGGGTCACCATTCACCCTTATGGCATCGTCGGCTCCTATTGCCAGAGCCTTTCTTATTGTGGGCTCAGAACCGGCAAGTCCGACATGGATAACCGTAACGGAGGTTACTCCTGTTGAAGGATCATCCTTCAGTTCCAGTGCCCTTGTCAGCGAAAGCTCATCCCACGGGTTGATAACCCACTGGATCCCCGTCGTCTCGAGTTTGGTATTGTCCCCGGTAAATTTCACCTTAGTAGTGGTGTCGGGAACATTACTGATACAAACCAGAATTTTCATTACTTAGAAATTTATTTTGATATAATTTTCAGCTAATATACTACCTGTCAAATTACAATTTAAGAGATTCTTTTTACCCTCAGTCGCCCTTAAAAAAGCGCTCAAATATAAAAAAAATTGAATTACCATCAAATGCAACATATTATGTACAATCAGGCAGTCGAATACGGAAGGATTTTTATTTGTCTGCTTTAGAGGGTTTTACATAGTGCCTTAACTTATCCGATAAAGAATATTCGAAAAAATCACACCTGTTGCCCAGACAGAAAAATCGATTAAGAAGGAGAATTGACCTTTAATAATAATGAATAATAGGTTAAATTCGCACTCTGTTTCCTTCAACCGTTATGATAAAAATATTAAGAACATACGGGGCTGTACTGCTTGCAATGATCTTCTGGTCATTATCATATATATGGTTCAAAATTGCCAATGAGGAATACAGGCCAATGACGATAGTCTTCCTGAGGCTATTGATATCAGCCACTTTGCTTTCACTTTATCTTTTGTTTACAGGAAGGTTTGAAAAGATCAGAAAGCAGGATTGGATATACTTTATCAGCATGGCTTTCTGTGAGCCTTTTCTATATTTTATAGGTGAAAGTAATGGTTTAACATATATAACATCCACTACCGGATCTGTTCTGATTGCAACGATACCTCTTTTTGCAGCGCTAGCGGGCTGGATATTCTTCAGGGAAAGATTGAGTGCACTAAACTACTCAGGGATAATCCTCTCTTTTGCGGGAATAATAATATTTGTATTTAACAGGGACGGGACTCTTTCATTCAATCCTATGGGATTACTCCTGATGCTTCTGGCTGTTCTTTCTGCCCTTAGCTATTCACTGATATTAAAAAAGCTTGCCGGTTCGTATCACCCGGTGTTTATTGTGAATATCCAGAATATTATCGGGATAATATTCTTTATCCCCGTAATTCTTTTTTCAGAATTAAGACATATCTCATCGTTTGACTTTAATTACAGGGCATTCCTGCCGATAGTTGAGATGGCTATCTTTGCATCAAGCGGATCGTTCATCCTGTTCGGATTTGCAGTCAGAAAACTAGGGGTAACCAGGGCAAATGTATTCTCAAACAGCATACCGGTATTCACTGCCGCTTTTGCATTTTTAATGCTTGAAGAGAGACTGGCCCTGCAAAATATGATTGGAATGATAATAGTAATAAGTGGCCTATTCCTTTCACAGTATAATAAAACAAAAAGACCTTCACTGAATATTGTTATGCCATTGCCCGAACGAAGGGAGGAAGAAGGTAATAATTAAGCATATGTTACGTTAATATAGGAAGTTACAGGATAATTAACCGATAATGAAGAAAACCCTGATCTGCATATTCACGCTGTTGATACCGCTATTCATGAATGGACAGTCAGGGGGAGATAATACCTATGAGTTCCTTAATCTTCCGGTAAATTCACTTGTTACGACACTGGGTGGCATGAATGTATCGCTTCAGGTTACCGACCCGGGCCTTGCCGCCTGCAATCCGTCACTTCTTACCGGGGACAGTAATGGTATTATTGCACTGAACTATGTAAACTATCTTGCAGGAATAAATTACGGGTACGCTTCATATTCGCTTTCGAAGGGTGACCTGGGGGATTTTTCGGCAGGGGTAACATATCTTAATTATGGTAAATTCACAGGAGCTGATCCGACAGGCTATATTTACGGCACATTTACAGCTTCAGAAGTTGCCCTTAACCTGATCTGGTCGTACAGTATCGACTCCCTTTTCAGGGTAGGAGTAAATCTCAAGCCTGTATTCTCGAGCCTTGAAAAATATAATTCAACAGGACTTGTGTTCGACATAGGAGGTTCATACAGGAGCAGGAACGGCCTGTTAACGGCAGGAATATCCTTAAGAAATACCGGCTTACAGATCACCACCTATACCGGTATACGCGAAAAGACCCCCATAGAACTGGTTGCCGGCATCTCCACCAGGCTGGCACATGCACCCTTCAGGTTCTCAGTTACAGCACGCAATCTCCAGAGATACAATCTTATACATGAGTATATTGAGGATATCAACAATCCCGACAGGTATACAGGTATTTCGGGTATAACAGAAAATATCATGCGTCACTTTGTTGTTGGTGCCGAATTTTTACCCACTGAGAATTTCTTTGTTGCTACGGGATTCAATTACCAGCGAAGAAAAGAGCTGCAGATCGAAAACCAGCCGTCTACCGTTGGCTTTTCACTGGGGTGTGGTATAAAATTGTCTTCTTTTGAACTGACTATCGGAAGATCAAAATACCATCTGGCCGGATCATCGACAACATTCTCACTGATAGTTAAACCTGCTGCATTTAATAGAAGGAACTGAAAGGAAAATCTTAACTTTGCTCAACTGATAGCATGCCTATGAATAAAAGAATGATCATAGCTGTTGATGGCTATTCGTCATGTGGTAAAAGCAGTTTTGCCAGGCTCATAGCCCTTGACCTGAACTATATATATATCGACAGTGGTGCAATGTACCGTGCAGTTGCACTCTTTTGCCTTAATAACGGAATGATAACTTCAAACGGAATGGAGACCAGACGGATAATTAAGGCTCTAAAAGATATCAGGATAGAATTTATATATAATCCTGATACGATGAAACACGAGACATTCCTAAACGGGGCTAATGTTGAGGAGGAGATACGCCGTGATAACATATCGGGGTTCGCAAGCAGGGTAAGCCAGATCAGCGAGGTCAGGAGCAAAATGGTCGATATACAAAGGAAGACCGGTATCTTCAAGAGTATAGTAATGGACGGCCGGGATATCGGAACTGTGGTATTCCCCGATGCCGATCTGAAGATCTTTATGATTGCATCTGTTGATGTGAGGGCAAAAAGAAGATACGATGAACTTATTGGCAAAGGATATGAGGCTGATTATGAAGAAATAAGGAAGAATGTGGTCGAACGGGACCATGCCGATGAGAACAGGGCCATCAGTCCTCTCCGTAAAGCAGATGATGCAATAGTTCTCGACAACAGCCATATGACTATTGATGAACAGATGACATGGTTCAGGGAGTTAATAAAAACCAGGAACCGTGAAGATTGAGATCGAATCAAAATCGGGCTTCTGCTTCGGAGTCGAAAATGCTGTTGCCATAGCTGAAAAAGCACTGGCAGCAGGTGAGACAATTTTCAGCCTCGGTCATATTGTCCATAATGAAAAGGAGGTAAAAAGGCTTGAGTCTCTCGGACTTAAGACCATTACGATGGAGGAGTTTTCATCGCTTCACGATTGTAAAGTACTTATACGGGCCCATGGCGAACCTCCTTCCACCTACCAGATCGCTGAAAGGAATAATATTGAAATAATCGAAGCCACCTGTCCGATAGTAAAGCTCCTGCAAAAAAGGATCAATATTGCTCACAGGAATTCTTCAGCAAGGAACGAACAGGTGGTAATATTCGGCAAACCGGGGCATGCCGAGGTCGCAGGCCTGATAGGACAGACAAACGGTGAGGCAATTCTTGTCTCAGGGCTCTCCGATCTCGACCGGATAGATTTCAGCAGGCCACTTATTATCTTTTCACAAACAACAATGAGCAGGGAAGCATACATATCCCTGAATAATGAAATTAAGGAAAACTACCGCAGGAACGGCCGCAATCCTTTGGAATATGTTAAGATAAATAATACAATATGCGGCCAGGTTGCAAACAGGGAGCCGTCGCTGCGTAAATTTTCCAGTGATCACGAAGTAATTATCTTTGTAAGCGGTAAGGAAAGCTCGAACGGACGAATGCTTTACTCGATATGCAAGGATGTGAACGATGAGACATATTTTGTTTCCGGACCGGATGACCTGAAAGCAGAATGGTTCAAAGAAAAGGATAACATTGGTCTTTGCGGAGCCACATCAACTCCTAAATGGCTGATTAACGAAGTTGAGGAGAAAATTATATCACTATCAGGCCATGAGCCTGACTGAAAATGATAAAATACTTCTATTTTTATTGATCGTTTAACCTAACAACAAATGAGTAAAATAAAGAAGATCGGAATACTTACATCCGGTGGTGACGCACCCGGGATGAATGCTGCAATCAGGGCTGTCACACGAACAGCTATTTACAATAACCTGGAGGTAATCGGGATCCTTGAAGGTTATAAGGGAATGATAGAAAGAAAGTTCAGGCCATTGTGGACCCAGGACGTAAGCGATATAATACAGAGGGGAGGAACTATCCTCAAAACCGCACGCTGCATGGAGTTCAAGACAGAGGAAGGACGACAGACTGCCTACAACAACCTGAAGGAGGTAGGTATTGACGGAGTGGTTGTTATCGGGGGTGACGGATCGTTCACGGGAGCCAGAATATTCAACGAAGAATTTGATATACCTTTTGTTGGTATTCCCGGGACTATCGACAATGATATTTACGGAACAGATTACACGATTGGTTATGATACAGCCCTTAATACAGTGGTAGAAGCAGTTGACAAAATACGCGACACTGCAAGTGCACACAACAGGATGTTCTTTATAGAGGTAATGGGAGCTGAGGCAGGATTTATTGCCCTGAGGAGTGGTGTTGCCACGGGAGCAGAAGCCATTATCATACCCGAAGACCAGAACGAAGAAGAAAAGCTGAACAAACTCCTGGAAAGTGGCAGCAGGCAAAAAGCCAGCAATATCATTATTGTTGCCGAAGGTGATGAAGAGGGTGGTGCTTATGCCATGGCTGAAAAGTATAAAGAGCATTTCCCGAATTATGATATAAGGATAACCATACTGGGGCACCAGCAAAGAGGCGGATCCCCGTCGGCCTACGACAGGGTTTCGGCAAGCCGTTTGGGATATGCAGCAGTAGAGGCCCTGCTCGACGACCAGAAGAGTGTGATGGTAGGCATTCAGAATAATGATATCACACTGGTTCCTTTCAGGAAGGCTGTGAAACTCCATAAGGATGTAAACCGTGCGCTGCTTGAAATTAACGATGTTCTATCAACATGATCAATGAAATATGAATATATCGGAAGTATTCTTCACTGACCTTAGAACCCGTCCCGGGCTGAACCTTCTAGACAAATTGGAAAAATTGGTTAAGGCTGCCGGGATAGGCAGAATCGATTTCAAGAAAAAACTGACTGCCATAAAGATCCATTTCGGTGAGCCCGGGAACCTGGCCTATATAAGGCCCAACTACGCAGGACGAATGGTTAAGGTAATTAGTGATATGGGAGCTATCCCATTCCTGACCGATACAAATACATTATACCACGGAAGGAGGTCGAACGGGCCCGACCACCTGGCCGCTGCCGCTGAAAATGGCTTCACACCTATAGTGTCAGGATGCCACGTGGTAATTGCCGATGGTATAAAAGGTACCGAATACGATGAAATAGAAACAGGATTGGAACTGTGCCCTGTTGCAAAAATAGGCTCAGCAATTACCGCGGCGGAGGTAATAATCTCAATGAACCATTTCAAAGGACACGAAATGATGGGATTCGGCGGTGCCATTAAAAATCTTGGAATGGGATGTG
>JBJKPH010000435.1:0-4042 GCA_046706585.1 Bacteroidales bacterium
TTATCACCAAGATACAACATAAAGTCCTCAGGTGATGCATCATGGCACCGATAATATATTACCTGTCCGATTTTCCGGGTATACTGGCAAAAAACTTCTGTAAACCGATATGCCTGTCAAAAAGAAAAATTATAATAACTGAACCCGGAGCGGGTGCAGAACAGAGCATACGGACAATACCTGCCGAAATAAGCATATGGATACTGATAGGGCTCTGGTCGAAGTTGCAGTTGACGATGCCTGTATCGGATTGCTGCTTATGAACTTATAAAGAAACGCGGGATGACACATAGTCATGAGTTGCAGAAATATTTTTATTTCATCTTGAAAATGACTAAATTATAAACGCCCTGGCATAAATCAACGGGTAATAAGTCTGGCTACTCATCCGGCGGTTCAGGAATACCTTTATTATTGATACCAGAGCTTTAAATATTAAAAGGGCATGGACAAGATTTTTCGTTATTTCGATGACCGCTACAAAGAGAACCTGAAAATGGTCAGAGAATCAGAATGCGGTCCGATAATTACTATTTCAAGACAAGCGGGTTGTGATGCGATAGCAATTGCAAAGAAGCTTGTATCGGTTCTGAACAAGGAGGCCGGAATTAACAGGTGGAAATGGATAGATAAAGAGATACTTCTCAATGCAGCCCATGAACTGGGGACAAGTACACAGCGTGTAGAGAGCTATATTAAAGGAAAAGGGCTTCCTAATCTCTCGGAACTCATAATGGCTGTATCAGGACATTTTGTGAGTGATGTAAAGGTGAAGAAGGCTGTTAAGGATGTTGTTCTTTCCATTTGTAAGGACGGATATGTTGTACTCGTTGGCAGGGGAGGTGTATCGATCACTACTAATGTGCCTAAATCATTGCATGCCAGGTTGATAGCGCCATTCTACTGGAGAGTGGAGAATATTATCGGTAAAAAGAAAATGAACATTGAGGAGGCTGAAGAATATGTGGTCGATACCGATGAAAAGCGGTATAACCTGATACTTAATTTCCTTGATAAGAAACCGCTCAATATTGATTTCATGTTTGATGTAACCATTAACAGGAGTTCATTTTCGACAGACCAGATCGCTGTAATGCTTGCACAGATGTATAAAGAGCGGATCGACACAGTGCTCAGGAACCCGACAAAAAAAAGAGGTGACCTTATGTCGGCATATGGCTAGGCCGGCTGATCACCCCTTAATATCTATTGTTAGGCGTACTAATATTCAATCTTTGCTACGGCACATCCTTCAAGGTCCTGGATATGCTTTCTGACCCTTGTGTCAAGCATTTTTATATATGCATCCCAGTCGGCTATCGGTTTTCTGGCAACACCGGTATCCATTGCAGCCTTTGCAACAGCAGGTGATACCCTTGAGATCAGCCTCAGGTCAAGTGGTTTAGGGATAATATACTCCCTGCCAAATACCAGCTCATCGACATTATAGGCATTCATAACTTCTTTCGGAACAGGCTCCTTTGCAAGTTGGGCAAGTGCCTTGGCAGCAGCCAGTTTCATCTCCTCGTTAATATCTGTAGCCATAACATCAAGAGCCCCCCTGAATATGAAAGGAAACCCGAGGACATTATTTATCTGGTTTGGATAATCGGATCTTCCGGTGGCAAAAATAAGATCGTCACGTGTTGCGGTAGCATCCTCATATGAAATTTCAGGATTCGGATTGGCCATGGCAAATACTATCGGATTTGGTGCCATCGATGCCAGCATTTCCCTGCTTACAACATTGGCAACCGAAAGCCCGAGGAAAAGATCTGCACCCTTCATGGCTTCTTCAAGCGTGTTGATATCCCTCTGGGTTACAAATTCCTTTTTGTATTTATTCAGATCTGTCCTTTTGCTGTTAATTACCCCTTTACTGTCGACCATAACTATATTTTCCTTCCGGATACCGAGTTCCACGTACAGCTTCGAACAGGATATTGCACTGGCACCGGCTCCGTTGACTACTGCTTTAATATCGCCGATCTTTTTGCCCGATATTTCCAGTGCATTAAGCAGTCCGGCCCCTGAGATGATCGCCGTTCCATGCTGATCGTCATGAATTACCGGAATGTTCAGCATTTTTTTCAGTTCCTCCTCTATCTGGAAACATTCAGGCGCTTTTATGTCTTCAAGGTTGATACCACCAAAAGTAGGTGCTATCTGGCGGCAAAACTCTATTACTTTATCCGGATCTTTTTCATCTACTTCGATATCGAACACATCAACATCTGCAAACACTTTAAAGAGTAATCCTTTACCTTCCATAACAGGTTTGCCTGCCAGGGTTCCAATATCACCCAGTCCCAGAACTGCCGTTCCGTTTGAAATTACTGCAACCAGGTTCCCTTTGGCTGTGTAGGTATAGGCATCCAGTGGTTCCTTCTCGATTTCAAGACATGGGAACGCCACACCCGGAGTGTAGGCCATGCTCAGATCAAATTGTGTGCTGTACGGTTTTGTAGGTATTACTTCAACCTTCCCCTTCCTGTCTGCACTGTGATATTTAAGTGCACTTTCTTTATTAATTTTCGGCATTTTATTGGTTATTATTTTTAATATTTAAATGATAAGTTTCAAATAAATTATCAACTGTGCGGCCAGGAATGAAAATAGAATCCCCCCCGATCTCCGGATATTTTTCGGCAGGATAGATGAACCTTCCCCTGAACCTAAATTCCCTATATCCAAAATTAAGCAGAAAAGTTTTTATAAAATCATGATTTTCATCAGATATCTCTATTTGTATAATCGGCAGGTATTTTTCTATAATATCCTTAAAACCAGGTATTACACGGTCTTCGAAACCCTCAATATCGCATTTTATGTAGTCAACCTGTCCTATGTTATTGAACAGTTCTTCCGGTCTTTTTACTTCAGCAGTGCATATTTTCTCTTCTTCCGGGGTGTTCCCTTCCAGTATCCTGGTAAGACCATGGCGGTATTTCATCTTACCTGGTATACCCATCTGAACCACTCCGCCTGAATCTCCAAGTGCATAGGGCAGGATCTCCACATTACCATACTTTGAACAATTTTTTTCAAGGATCTCCCTGTAAAGAGAAACCGGTTCGATACCTGATACTCTTCCCTGGTCTCCGGCCAGTGAAGCGAAAATAGTAGTGTAATAACCCATATTTGCACCTATGTCGATCACCCTGTCTCCCTGTCTGACCAGTTTCCTTACACCGTAGTGGGTATCGAAGGCACTGAACAATCTCAGCAGGCGTGTGTGATAGAGGATAAGGAAACAACGGCTTACGAGCATAAAATACCGGCGCGGACCAAGGATCATGTATAGCAGTCCTCTCATATTCCCTTAATAATATTTACTCCTTCCCTTGTTAATTTCAGGCTTTGAATTTACAAAATAAATGGTATTAAACCCCAGAGCAACCTCCCGACTCTTAATTCCGCAGCAAGCTACGGGGAATTATACCATTCCTTCCCGTCCGCCGACTTTGTACAACGAAGGCTTGCGAACGTTTTAAGCGGTTCGCGAAGGTGGATTAAAAAAGTGGTAAAAAAAAAGGTGCCTCATATTTTGAGACACCATCTGCAATAAGAATCGGCATTTTTAAAAGGTCGTCGGTAAATTCATTACAGCTTTTACCCGGTTCAGATCTTTTCTGTTTCAACTATCCTGCCGAGAACATCCGCATATGGCACCAGAAGGTATTTGTTGCCTTCGAACTCTATCTCAGTCCCTGAAAAAGCCTTGTAGAAAACAACGTCTCCTACACTTATTTCCGGTTTTTCAATACCGCTCATAGCAATAACCTTTGCATACTGTGGCTTCTCTCTGGCAGTATCAGGAATGATAATCCCCGAGGCTGTGGTCTCTTCCCTGGCAGATGCCATCTCAAGAAGGACCTGCTGATTAATTGGCTGTAACTCTTTCATTTCAAATTTTGATTTTTGGTTTTTAATAATACTTCATCTATTGCTTGTTTGAAAATCTCCTTCGTGGCTTCGGGGGTTTGTCCTATACCGCAGAATATCTGTGGCTGCTCCTCCAACGGGCATAAAAGAAATGTTG
>JBJKPH010000436.1:0-4145 GCA_046706585.1 Bacteroidales bacterium
TCATATATATGATTATGCGGAATAATGCCATGGAGGAACATTAAACTCCAGGCTATCAGCAGGGGTACGACACTAATCCGGGCAGATCTTTTCAAGGTCCATTAAATAAATTCGCGACTAAGATATAAAAATATTTGATTCAGTACTTTGGTTATTATTTGATCTGTAGATCCTGAAAGCCTTTTCCACTCGTAATAATTTATAACTTTACATCGTTGTTGTGCCATGCATAAAAAGTATATTTCAGGCGAACGAATCATAATGAGCGACCAGGCAAACCCCCATGATATCAGAAACAATGAATAATTTCAGGAGCGAAATGAACAGGATGGGAAGCCTGGGTACACCATTCCTTTTTATTATCGATTTCGATATGTCCCGGCCACTTATATTTCCCCTCGACGGACTTCACAGTGATATATTATACTCTGTGCCGGGCAGATCAAATTTCACCGGACCTGAAGACTCCGCGATCAATATCAGTCTTGATATTGAGCCTGTAGGCTATGGATCCTATCTGGAATCATTCGAAAGGGTTATCGGGAATATAAAGCACGGTAACAGTTACCTGGTAAATCTTACATTCCCTACAAGGATCTCTGCACACTTTTCACTTGAAGAGATATTTCATGCAAGCAGGGCAAAATACAGGTTGTTGTACCGCGACAGGTTCGTGGTATTTTCACCCGAGACATTTGTGAAAATTTCGGAGAATACAATCAGTACTTTTCCCATGAAGGGAACTATTGACGCTTCTGTGCCTGATGCGGCAGAAGTTATTCTTGCCGACCGGAAGGAAAAGGCCGAACACGACACTATCGTCGACCTGTTACGGAACGACCTGAGCATAGTGGCTGACAATGTGGAAGTAAAAAGATACAGATACATTGATAAGATCATTACAAGAGGTAACCATCTTTTGCAGGTGAGCTCGGAGATCTCGGGAGTTGTTGAGCCGGGGTGGAAGGGCAGGGTAGGGGACATAATCGTCTCGATGTTGCCTGCAGGCTCAGTCAGCGGGGCTCCGAAGATTGAAACGTTAAGGATAATCCGTGAAAGTGAGATCGACAGCAGGGGATACTATACGGGGGTGTTTGGAATCTACGATGGTAAATCGCTTGACAGCGCTGTAATGATAAGGTTTATTGAACAGAATGGCTCAGGATATGTTTACAGAAGTGGAGGAGGTATCACTCACCTTAGTGATCCTGAGAAGGAATATGCTGAACTGATATCCAAAATATATGTCCCTGTTGGTTGAAACAATAAAGCTTAAAGACGGACGGTTGTACAATACCGATTATCATTCCGCACGATTTAACCTTACAAGGAGGAATTTATACGGGATCGGACTGCCGGTCGACCTGGGCACCCAGATAGTTATACCTGCATATGCAACAAAAGGACTTTTCAAATGCAGGATCGAGTATGATGAGCATATACGAAGCATAGAATTCCACCCTTATGAGATCAGGCGGGTAAGGACACTCAGGCTTGTGGAAGCCGGCGAAACAGAATATCCCTACAAGTATGCCAACAGGCAGGCTATCGATAAATTATTCGGAGAAAGAATGGGTTGTGATGATATTCTTATAGTTAAAAATGGCAGGATAACTGATACTTCCTATTCGAATATCGTTCTGCTGGGGAAAGATAATAAATGGTATACGCCATCGACATACCTTTTACCAGGGACCAAACGTGCATACCTTCTTGACAGGGGTGTGATAAGTGAACGTGAAGTGACACCTGCATCGATGAGAAGATACCTCGGGGTGAGACTGATAAATGCCATGATCGATATTGAAGATACGGAAGGTATACCTGTAAGATCGATATGTTTCTGAAAATTACCCTGAAGTCTCCTTTTCCCTCCTTCTGAACGAGACCTCTGTATATCCTGATGATCCCCCTGATTCCCATGTAATCCTGTCCGATTCTCCTGTAACCTCATATTCCACAGGCTCTACAATTGATTCACCCACATTCAGGGTTCCCTTTATTATTGCCCGTCTGCCTTTCGTGCTGACAGTCACGGGTACCTCAATCCCCCTGTAGGTTATCGATTTAAATACGATATCAGGTTTTACATGTGATAGTATAATAACCATGTCAGTTCCACGTATATTCTCATCCCGGACCCATGAATTGTACTCGGCCTTTTTAATCCTGAACGGCTTGTTTCCTTCAGCCGGAAAGGATGAATATGCCGTGGAAGAGATTATTGATATCAGTATCCATGTATATAGTATCTTTTTCATATCCTGATCGATAAAGCGATAATTATTAAATAGTCTAAAACAAATTCACCGGTTATCCGTTTAAAGTAAAAATCAAAAATCGTGCAAATAGTATGTATTATGGTCTGCAGGGCATAATTTTTGTTGGCAATTTCAGGTTTTGGTATTTATCACTATTTTCGCAGACCTAACGGATATAATTATGAACAGATCAATAAAATTCCCGGTTTTCATTCTGATACTGATTTCAATTGTTTTATCATCATGCCAGAAAGATGTACCCTCAAAGGAACCGGTGCCTGATCAGATAAGCAGGTTTGTATATACGGGGCTTAAAGACTGGTATTTGTGGTATAAGGATGTTGATAAATTCGGGGATAATTATTTTCCTGAGACAAATGATTATTATAAATACCTGAACAGTTTCGGAACCGATTATGAATCGTTGTTCTATGACCTTCTGTATCAGTATGGTACAGTCGACAGGTTCTCATGGATAGTTGATGACTATACCGAACTTGAAAACAGTTTTGCAGGCATCTCCAAGTCCATGGGTTTTAATTTCAGGCTGGTTCGTTTTTCAGGATCGAATGATCTTTTCGGTTATGTGAGATATGTATTGCCCGGATACCCGGCTGACCAGGCTGGCATTAAACGCGGAGACCTGTTTATCAGGGTTGATAACCAGCAACTTACTATCGATAACTACTCATCACTGATGTTCGACCAGGAGACCTTCTCGCTTGGAATGGCCACCTACGATCAGGGCAGCAACTCGATAGGCTATAATGGGATCGACAGATCTATGACATCTGTTGAGGTCCATGAGAATCCCATATTTTATTATACTGTTATAGATACTCTCGACGTTAAGACCGGCTATCTTGTATATAACCAGTTCAACTCTGAGTATGATTTTGATCTGAACAACGTTTTCAGTTATTTTAAATCAGAGGGGATACAGCGGCTGATCCTTGATCTGAGGTATAACGGGGGAGGATCTGTTTCGACATGTGTCTACCTGTCAAGTATGATCTATTCTACTGATATCAACAAGATCTTTGCGAAACAGCAATGGAATGATAAGATCCAGGCCGAATATATCTACTACTATGGAGCAGATGCCCTGAATTATTATTTTGCGGATTCAATCCCTAAAACTGAGTCAAATCCTGCAGAAGCGATCAATAACCTGGGAATATCTGACCTCTATGTGCTTACAACCGACGGAACAGCTTCGGCAAGCGAACTGATAATCAATAGTCTCGAGCCATATATTAATGTGACAATTGTAGGAGAACAGACCTATGGTAAGTATGTTGCATCAATTACTGTAAAGGACTGGGACAGTCAGGGCAATGTAAATCCTTCCCATAAATGGGCCATGCAACCGATTGTTATGAAAACTTCAAATGTTCAGGATGTTACCGATTATTACCAGGGTCTCACTCCTGATGTGCCGGTTGAGGAGGATATAGTTGATCTGAAACCTTTTGGTGATAAAGATGATCCGTTGTTGAGGGCAGCCATTGATTATATCCAGGGGAAAAAATCGGCACCAGGTCAGCCATTACTAAGGAAAGATTTTGATTATACCGTTGTTGCAGACTCCAGGGATGCCAGCCCCTTCAGCAAGGATATGCATATAGAGACAGATCAGCGGTTTCTTAATATGGTAATCAGTAATCAGTAATCGGTAAACCTTTGCTACGATAAACAGTAATCAGCCGGTTACCTTCATCGGAGTAAGGGGTGGGTTAAATCGATGGGATTGTTGCATGTAACGATCCTACCCCATGCCCTGTGCCCTGTGCCCTGTGCCCTTACCCCAGGTCCCAATCGTTTTTATACCAGCTCCTCACATCAACACGAATCATACCTGCTGCACTGGCGGGATCCAGTCAG
>JBJKPH010000437.1:0-3600 GCA_046706585.1 Bacteroidales bacterium
GTTATAACCAGGCCCTGGTTATAACAGACATGCAAAACGATTTTGTTCTCCCGGGAGCTCCGGCATGTGTTGCGGGGGCCTACAGAACCACGGGAGCCATTAAAATGCTTCTTGACCACTTTCGTGAAAGGAAGGAGACTGTCATT
Organism: Bacteroidales bacterium; assembly: GCA_046706585.1. Classification (GTDB taxonomy): domain Bacteria; phylum Bacteroidota; class Bacteroidia; order Bacteroidales; family VadinHA17; genus JBJKPH01. Next base: position 147 of record JBJKPH010000437.1, read on the forward strand.
TTTCTTAAACGTGAATACAGGGCAGATGGAAGTGATATTGAAAAATCACGGCTCCCCGATTTTTTAACAAACAGGAAATATCTTTTGCCTGGAACAGAAGGTTCTAATATTATTAAGGAACTCACACCCGCTGAAGGAGAATATATAATAACAAAAAAGAGATTCAGCGGCTTTATGAGAACAGAACTTGATCTTATACTGAGAAGGCTTAAGGTTCAGGATCTTGTACTTTGTGGAACTCAATATCCCAACTGCATCAGGGCAACTGCATTTGATGGTATCTCGCTCGACTACAATGTAACTGTGATAACGGATGCCACGTCTGCAGCCAGTGATGAAATTGCAGCGTCAAACATTAGAGACATGAAAAATGCAGGAATAACCTGCATAAGTCTTCAGGCTTATCTTCAGGAGGAAGACAAAGGGCATAAAGAGAAGGGTTTGTTGTAAATCCGTATGCAGAGAATCAGGATCAGGAAAATCGAAAATCATGGATAAAATAAGGATTTCTACAGCGCAGTTCGAGCATCACAGCGGTGATAAATCATATAATCTTTCAGTTATTGAAAAGCTGGCCGAAAGGGCTGCAAATGAAGGATCAGATGCTATTGCATTTCATGAGTGTTCAATAACAGGCTACACATTTGCAAGGAAACTATCGGAGGAACAAATGCTCAACCTTGCCGAAAAGATACCCGAAGGTCCGTCAATTGAGAAACTAACTGAAATTTCCCGTAAAACAGGTATTGCGATTCTTGCCGGTTTATTTGAGAAAGACAGTGACAACAACCTTTTCAAAGCCTATGTGTGTGTTGATGGGAACGGTCCGATTGCTAAGTTCAGAAAACTGCATCCGTTCATTAACAGATATATTAAACCCGGAAACGAATACTGTGTATTTGATTTAAAAGGATGGAAGTGCGGTATTTTAATATGTTACGACAACAATATCATTGAGAATGTCAGAGCCACAAAGTTACTTGGTGCTGATATTATTTTTATGCCCCATGTTACAATGTGCACTCCATCTACAAGACCGGGAGCCGGCTTCGTAGATCCTAAGCTGTGGGAAAACCGTGAGGAAGATCCTACATCTCTCAGACTCGAATTTGACGGCATGAAAGGTCGCGAGTGGCTCATGAAATGGCTTCCATCAAGGGCATATGACAACGCTGTTTATGCAATATTCTCAAATCCTATTGGGATGGATGATGATCAGCTCAAAAACGGAAGCTCAATGATCCTCGACCCTTTTGGTGATATCATAGCAGAATGCAGATCATTTGACAACTCTTATGTAACAGCAACATTAACAAGGGATAAATTAACAAAGGCAGGAGGATACAGGTATATGAAGGCCAGACGTCCTGATCTTTACAGGGATATTATCGGGGAAAAACATAATCCGGAACAAAAAGTAGCATGGAAAGACACAGATGATTGAAATCAGATCAATGAGAAAAAAATATGATGAAGGAATTCTTCGATGAAGAGAAATTTGAAAATCTTAACTTTCAGAACAAAGGTCCGGTCGCGGGTGATTATGAAAATTGCAGTTTTATAAGCTGCGATTTCACCAGGGCCGATCTGTCAGGCATTAACTTCCTTGGGTGTGATTTTATCCGATGTAACCTGAGCCTTACTAAACTGACAGATACAACATTCCATGATGTAAAATTCCAAAGCTGCAAGCTTACAGGTTTACATTTTGACGATTGTAACAAAGTGATATTCTCTGTATCGTTTGATAACTGCTTTTTAGATGTCTGCTCTTTTTACAAAATGAAAATGAAAGGTACATTTTTCAGGGATTCTAAGATAGCAGAATCAGACTTTGAGGAGACCGATTTAAGCAACGCATTATTTGACAAATGCGATCTGACTAAATCCCTGTTTAATAATACAAACCTTGAAAAGGCTGATTTCAGGAATGCTTTCAATTTCTCAATAGATCCTGAAACTAATAACATAAAAAAAGCAGTTTTTTCACTTCAGGGGATAAAAGGATTGCTTGATAAATATGACATAGTCGTAGAATGAAAACGGCATAATACTAAATTTGTAATTCAAAAAATGAAAGCCAAAATAATATCATTATTAGGGTACCTTATTGCTGTTGGCGGATTGTTGTATCTGTTATACAGCAAACTGTTGTTCTCTGATAACATAATAACAATTACAATACAGGTTCTGGCTGCTGCCTTAATGATATGGGCACGTATCACTTTTGGGGTCCGTAGTTTCCATGCTACAGCCAATACTACACAAGGAAAGCTTGTTACAACCGGTCCGTACAGCGTCATTCGTCACCCCATTTACGCATCTGTAATTTATTTCTGCTCGGGTTGTCTCATATCATATCCATACACTGAAACATTTACTGCTGTTTTACTCGTAATAGCAGGTCTTTACCTTAGAATAATTTATGAAGAACGCGAGCTCCTCAAAACCTATCCGGAATATGGAGAATACAAATTAAAGACTAAAAAGATCATCCCTTTTATTCTGTAAGACTACATTTTGTATCTTCATCGTAAAATCCATATTGATACGGGCAATCCTTTAAATATAAGAACCATTAAAACAACACTCAAAAATATCAACGAATGACTGAAGTGCATAATATACTCTTTGACCTTGACGGAACACTTACGGATCCTCGTGAAGGTATTATCAACTCTATTCTTTATGCTCTCGACCGTCTTGGCATTGAAGAAAGCAGGATTAATGATCTTAATGGTTTCATAGGCCCTCCCTTGCGTGATTCATTCATTAAAAGATACAATCTTTCCGAAAGGATGGGTGATAAGGCTCTCAAACTATATCGTGAATATTTTGGAACAAAAGGCATATTTGAAAATCGGTTGTATGAGGATATATATGATGTTCTGGAATCTTTATATGAACACAAATTCAGGATTTTTCTTGCAACATCCAAACCAACTGTTTATGCAATAGAAATCCTGAAACATTTTAATCTCGACAGATTCTTTACAGATATTACAGGAAGTAATCTCGACAATACCAGAACAGATAAGTCAGAAGTAATTGCTCATGTCGTCACTTCAAACAGTCTCATTACAAGTCACTCTGTTATGATAGGTGACAGGAAACATGATCTTATAGGCGCACGTAACAATAACATGAGGTCGGTAGCTGTAACATACGGTTACGGGACTAAAGAAGAACTCATGGCTGAACATCCTGATCTTATACTTAGTAACTGCAGGGACCTTCTTACGGTATTTATTTCCTGAAGTTTCTCAGTAAATAGCCCGCAGGGTTTTAATTGTTCAGGGTTTTTCGTCGACACAAAAATGGCGCCTTCCAGCGCCTTGCTTCGTGATTCCGGCGCGTTTGTTCGCTCCCAATGGACGTCACACTACCTGCTCACGAACTCGTCGCAAAGCTCCTCGGTTCGAACTTTCCCTGCCCTTCGCGTTCTCATCACTCC
>JBJKPH010000438.1:0-2202 GCA_046706585.1 Bacteroidales bacterium
ATATGACCATTGTAGGTCTGGGTAATTCACAACTCGATGATTATGCAAAAGAGGTTCTGGCCAGTCAGGGCAGGTATGTAAGCCCGGATCCCACCCCTGAGAAAGGAAGCTATTTTCGTTCCGACCATTTTAATTTTGCAAAAGTAGGAGTTCCGGCCCTCTATATGGATAAAGGATTTGATGATGTTGAACATGGAAAAGAGTGGGCACTCGCCGAGGCTGAAAAATGGAACATGAATAACTACCATAAACCATCAGATAATTATGAACCTGATGTATGGAGGTTCGACGGAATGACAGAAGACCTGAAGGCATACTTTGAAGTAGGCTATATGCTGTGCAACACTACAGATTTTCCATCGTGGTCAGAAGGCTCACCATTTAAAGCCGCAAGAGACAAAATGATGGGTCATTGATCCGGATGACGCCAGAAAGGATCTAACATCATTATCATATGAAAAGATTGATTCTCCCTTTATTTATTATTCTTCTGCCCATCACTGCGGAAGGACAGATCGATAACCTGAAGGAAAGGGCTATAGACAGCATCTTCCTGGAATGGAACAGTCCCAATTCACCGGGAGGTGCCATAGGGATAGCAATAGATGGCAATCTGGTCTATTCCAAAGCATTCGGTCTTGCAAGTCTCGAATATCTTGTTCCAAACAATACAGGCACCAGGTTCAATATAGCATCGGTATCGAAAGAATTCACTGCCATGGGTATCGTAAAGCTCTGTCTGGAGGGAAAATTATCGATAGATGACGATGTCAGAAAATACATCCCTGAACTTCCTGATTTCGGATATACAGTGACCCTTCGTCATATGTTGCATCATACCAGCGGAATGAGAAGCCTGCATTTGATGCTTGAGATAGCAGGATGGAGAGGGGATGATACACGCACTAATGATGATCTGCTCAGATTCATAACAAAGCAGAGAGACCTGAATTTCATTCCGGGTGATGAGTATATGTATTGTAATACCGGCTATATACTCATGGGAATGATAATAGAACGGCTGACCGGACAGGATTTCCCATCGTGGATGAGAGAGAATATATTCCTGCCACTTGGAATGTATAATACATATGTAGAGGATAAATATAACAGGATCGTTCCTGACAATGCAACATCTTATAATGGTTCTGCCCAAAATGGTTTTGAACGTGCTGTTGAATACTGGGGCTATACAGGATCAGGGAATATACATTCAACTACCGGTGATATGCTCAAATGGTTCGCCTGCTTTCATTCCCCTCCCGGTGGATGGGGAGATGCCTTTAAGATGATGCAGACAACCGACACACTTAATAACGGAAACCCGAACAACTATGCTTTCGGAGTCATCGTTGATAAATACAGGGGTATGGACAGGATATCACACAGCGGATCAATTGGCGGCTTCAGATCATTTGGATGTACTTTCCCGGAAAGCCGGACAGAAATTGTCCTTCTTACCAATTTTTCATCTTCTGATGTGACCGGCAAATCTGCGGCTGTAGTTAATATCCTGTATGACATGCCGGGGCTTGAAAGATCCGGTCAGGGATCAAGACCTGCAAGGGATACTACTGAATATATTCCCGATAGTAAATATCTTGAAGGTATTGCTGGTGACTATTGGTCGCCGGAACTCGAAACACAGTATTCATTTTCGGTAAAAGATGGTCAGCTTACCGGATACCATAACCGCCACGGTGAATTTTCAACAAAAGCGATTGGTAAAGACAGATTTACTTCAAACAGTGGTTTTATAAGCAGGATAACTATTGTAAGGGATAAAAGAGGAAAAGTTACCGGCATGAAAGTGTCCAATTCCAGGGTCAGGGACCTCTGGCTTGAAAAAAGGTAAATGTGTATAAGAATCAAATAACGCGAACACAGTAAGCAAATTACTTAAATACATAACCTAAATACCAAATAAAATGAAGAAACTATCACTACTTATTTCGGTAATTTTGATCCTGTCGGCATGTGTAAACACTCCTCAGGCAGTAAAAGAGGAAGTTCCTGCCGGCGACGAGGTGATCCTGGGTATTCTGGGAGGTATGGGACCGGAGGCAACCGCTGATCTGTACCTGCAAATCCTTAAACTTACACCTGCAACAGTTGACCAGCAGCATATACCTACCCTGATATTCAGTAACCCGAAAGTACCTGACAGGGTTGATGCAATTGATTCAGGCGACACTACTATTC
>JBJKPH010000439.1:0-1840 GCA_046706585.1 Bacteroidales bacterium
GGCGACCGGTACGTTATCAGAATTCATCTTTGCCGCAATTGCCGAGGGAACACCGAATCCCATACCTGACCACCCGTTGGTCATCAGTAGTTTTCCACATGAAGGTGTTTCCCAGAACTGCCCGAACATGTGTATATGAGATCCGACATCAAGAGTAAGGATCGATTCCGCAGGCAGCTCATCCCTCAGTGCACTAATAAGTTTGAGGGGGCCAAAATTTCTCTTAACAGTTTTTTTCAGTAATAATATAGCTTTTCTGGTATCTTCAATAATATCAGTATTCCAGCCCTGTTTCTTATACAAAAGAGGTCCCAGCATGTCAAGCATTCCTTCAAGGGAACCTGTAAGCTGCTTAATCATTATACTCTTATCAACCCTTGCCGGAAGCGTATTTATATGTATAAGGGGAACATCAGGCAGCCAGTTCTCATAATCATACTCAACCGTATCATATCCGAAACCTATTACCAGGTCAGCTTCCTCCAAAATTCCCGACAACCTGTCGCTTGCTGCATGAAAAAGTACACCCGCATAGCATTGATGATCCTCCGGGATCAATCCTTTGGCCATGGGTGTTATCACTACCGGCATAGGATGATGATCAAGAAACTCCAGTATCTCTTTTCCCATTCCCATTCTGGCAGCTGTTAATCCTGCTGCCAGTACGGGTTTTCTTGAATATTCAAGCAGGCTGGACACTTCACCGTCAATAACGGTCACTTCATCCCAATTTTCTGTAATCTGGCTTTCATCTGTCTTGCCCGCCTTTTTATCTGCAATATCCGAGGGCAATCCAATATGGACAGGGCCTGGGTACTCGGCATTAGCCAGGTCGAACGCATCATTGATAATTCCTGCCTCCTCCCCTGGAGAAAGTCTTATTGTTGCCTTGGTTACTGCCTCAAAAAGCTGCTGATGATCGATATTCATCTGAGTTTCCCTTTTCCTCATTGCTTCAGTCACTTCGCTTGTCAAGGCTATTAAAGGCGATCTGTCGAGCAGTGCTCCTCCCACCCCGGTACTCAGATTGGTTGCTCCGGGTCCGAATGTAGCATGACAGATACCTGTAATCCCTGTCATTCGTGCAGTGACATCAGCCATTATTCCTGCTGCTGCCTCATTGGATGTAAGTACAAATTCTACTCCCTCCTTCCTAAGTGCCTCCATATAGGGGATCGAAGGTCCTCCGGGGATGCCGAAAACGTACCTCACATCTCTTTTTTTCAGATCCTTTGCAATAAATTCGGCAACCGTCATTTCACTTTAATTATTATACTAAGCTAATGAATATTTTTGAATAGAAGTATGGGGCATAGGGACAAGGAACCGTTAGGAGCAGATCTCCGAATCTGCGACTATAAAAGATAAAAGACGCAAGATAAAAGTAACCGGAAATGGTATGGCGGTGCGACGGTGCGACGGTGCGACGGTACGGCAGAAGAGGAGAAACGGAAAGAGGGACAAGGAACCGTTTGGAGCAGATCTCCGAATCTGCGACTATAAAATATAAAAGACGCAAGATAAAAGTATTCGGAAATGGTATGGCGGTACGACGGTACGGAGGAAGAGGAGAAACGGAGAGAGGGAGGAAATATAGAGTAGAGAAGGAGAGTAAAATAAACAATCTAAACAACTTAAACTATTTAAACCTTCTCCCCCGTTTGTCATTTGTCGTTAGTCGTTGGCCTACCCAACATTCCAGTCCTCCGGTCTCTTGAAACAAAAAACCCGGGATAAACCCGGGTTTCTGTTATAAGGTCGGCGGCGACCTACTCTCCCACTTACGCAGTACCATCGGCGCTGACGGGCTTAACTTCTCTGTTCGGAATGGGAAGAGGTG
>JBJKPH010000440.1:0-7580 GCA_046706585.1 Bacteroidales bacterium
GCATTGTCACCTTGCGGGTTAGGTCAGAAAATAGAAGGACAATATAATCCGCTGCCTCTTCAGCCGTCGCATTTCCCAGCGGCGACATCCGGTCAGAAAAATCGAGCAGTGTATCCATACCCTTTACCCCGCTTCCAGCTGTCGTAGGCGTTGGCGACTGCGATACTGTATTCACCCTCACCTTGCTGTCACGCCCGTAGACATACCCGAAACTTCTGGCAATAGATTCCAGCAGTGCCTTTGCATCACCCATATCATTGTAACCGGCCAGGGTTCTCTGTGCTGCAACATAGGTAAGAGCCACTACCGATCCCCAGTCATTAAGGGCATTCATATGATATGCAGTCTGAAGTACCTTATGGAAACTCAGGGCTGATATATCAAGTGTCTTGCTGAAATTAGGATAATTGATGTGTGTATATGGAATCCCTTTTCTGACATTTGGCGACATTCCGATTGAATGAAGGATGAAATCAATTTTACCTCCATAGATCTCCAGTGTTTTCTCAAACAGGTTCTTCAGGTCATCCGGGTCTGTTGCATCGGCAGGGATCACTGTACTGCCCGTTTTTTTTGCGAGCTCATCTATCGTACCCATTCTGATCGAAACCGCTGTGTTTGTAAGAGTGAATTCGGCACCCTGCTCGAAAGCTCTTTCAGCAACTTTCCATGCTATCGACATTTCGTTTAGTGCTCCGAAAATGATTCCTTTCTTTCCTTTTAGCAGATCTTTAACCATCAATTTGTTTTTTTGTGTAACTATAGTTATTAATTACCTGTTAAGTGTGTTTGTTCCATCAATCAGCTCCCTTGCATTCGCAATTGAAGCATCGGTCACTTCATTTCCGCTAAGCAACCTGGCTATCTCTTTTAATCGTTCTGCTTTATTTAACAACTTAATATGGGTAATTGTTGAATCAGCCATATCTTCTTTGTAAACATAATAGTGCGAACTGGCATGTGCTGCCACCTGTGGAAGGTGTGTAATGTTTATTACCTGCATCCTCCCTCCCATTGAAGCAAGTATCTCTCCTACCCTTGTTGCCACCTCACCTGACACTCCTGCATCTATTTCATCAAAAAAGATCGTTGGAAGCCTGTTATTGTCAGTTAGCAGTGATTTCAGACTCAGCATTACTCTTGACAGCTCACCACCTGATGCTACCCTTGCCAGATTCTCTGGCAGTGTTTGTTTGTTAGCTGTAAACAGGAATTCAACCCAATCCTTGCCGGTAGAAGTGAATGATTCTGTAGGAGTTATCTTAACTTCAAATCTGGCATTTGGCATGCCAAGCTGTCTCAGAAGGGTATTCATTTCAGACTCAACATCGGCTGTCACACTGTTTCGGTTTGATGAAATAATTGAGGCTGTCTCACCCAGGTGAGTAATACTTTTCCCGATAAGTGATGAGAGTTCTTCAAGTCGTTCGTCACTGCTTTCCATGCTCTCTACCATAGAAGATATCTTTTTCATCTCCCCGATCAGCTCTGTTGTTGAACTGACCCTGTGTTTCTGCATCAGTGAAAACAGCATATCAAGTCTTTCGGTTACCTTCTCCTGCCTTTCAGGATCGGCTTCGATAGTTCCTGCTCGCGCCTCCGTATCATTTGCTAGATCATTCAGTTCGATCATTACAACTTCAATCCGTCTGAGCATCTCTTCAGACTCAGGATAGAAAGATCCTATCCTTTCAAGCAGCCTCTTAACTTCGTGTAAGCTGACAGCCACTGAGGCTTCATCACCGCCCAGTAATTCTGACGATCTGTAAAGAGAATCATGAATTTCCCCTGCATGAAGCAAATATTCCTGTTCCTGCTCAAGGTCACTTTCCTCACCTTCTATAATTTTCGCTTCCTCGAGCTGCCTGAGCTGAAATCCGTAGTACTCAAGATCTGCCCTGTTCCTTTCCTCATTCTCCTTCAGATCATTGTACTCTTTCTGCAGCTCTTTGTAATGTTTATAACCTGTACGGTATTCCAACAGCAGGCCATCATGATCGGCAAGCGAGTCGACCACGCCCAACTGGAAGCTGTTATCACCAAGCATTAATGTCTGGTGCTGTGAATGAATATCTATAAGGGACGACCCGATCTCTTTCATCACCTCAAGTGTTACCGGTGTATCATTAATAAAGGATCTTGACCGTCCGCCAGGAGAGATCTCACGTCTGAATATTGTCGGATCGCCGGTATCAACATCACGGGATGCAAGCATATCCGTTAAGCTGTCGCTTGTGCTGAAAGTGCCTTCTACAATACATTTCCCGGTTTTGTCAAGCATTGCCGAAGAATCGGCCCTGTTTCCCAGTATAAGACCCAAAGCTCCGAGGAGGATCGATTTTCCGGCACCCGTCTCACCTGTAATAATTGTCAGTCCTTTATCAAAGGTAAGTTCAAGTTCCTTTATCAGTGCGTAGTTCTTAACGTATAACCTGGTAAGCATCTGGATTAATTAGTCTGGAGTATTTTTTCGTATTTTGATTTATTTGCCGGATCGATCTCCGACATGATTTCAACAACCCTGCTCTTTTCTTCGGGAAAGGCTTCGGAAAATATGTTGATTATCTCGTCTGATTTTGAATCAAGAACAATAGTCAGATAATACATAAACGGATCAGGCCTGTTCCTGTACACATCCTGCAGCAGTCGCAAATCTTCAACTATCTCATTACGTGATTCACTGGCTTTTGATTCAAGCATGTCAAGACCTTTCATATGATAGTTATAGATAAACTGCCTGATATTTGCATACTGCCTGTCGAGAATATTCTTTACCAGCCAGTACCTGTTCCTGCTCCTGGTACCGTCGTAAGGTTTCCAGCCAACAACAGGTGCATTCTGTGAATTGGTCACTATCTGTTCAGCCAGCTCAAAATATCCGGTTCCGCCAAGAGGAGAAAATGAATCATAATCGAATCCTATTATTATGTAGGCGTAATATGCCAGTACCGAAGTCAGGTTCGACCGGTATGTTGTCGGATCAAACTCCAGCGGTTCAAATTCGACATACCTGAACTGGAAATTATTATCCACGAAATTCAGCATCGTTGTATTGTAGGTAGTATTAAAGACAGGCCTGCGTGACTGGATCTGTATAGTACCCCTGAATTCATCTGCCGACAGTTGCTCTGTCAGATTGATCAGTATGTTACAATCGATCCTTTCACTGAAACTGAAAACATTGTTTGTCCATACTGTATTGTTCATGAACTCATAGATTGCCTTCTGCATAGTCTGAAAGACCTGCCTGTTTGATCCCTGGATCCTCTGTGCAGAAACTTGGACGCTGCAATTCAGTTCCTGGGGCAATAGCGGAGCCAGAGGCACCATTGCCAAAAAAATAAAAAATACTATTTTTATAAAGATCTGTCGCATTGCAGTTTATGAGATATAACGCTCAATCCTGTCGAGGATGTCCTTTGCTACAAGTGCTTTGGATTTTAACTCAAATTTATCAATATTATTGCTCTTATCAATAATAGTTACCCTGTTAGTATCAAATCCGAAACCTGCACCTCCATCCTCAAGCGAATTGAGGATTATCATATCCATGTTCTTCTTTTTCATCTTTTTTGCCGCACTTTCTGTTCCTTCACCGGTCTCGAGTGCAAATCCCGCAATGAACTGGTTTTCTTTTTTTGCTTTACCAAGGCTTCCGGCTATATCAGCGGTAGATTCGAGCTTAATGATCAATTCTCCTTTCTCTCTCTTAATCTTGTCACTTTCAACAGACACAGGTCTGAAATCAGCAACAGCTGCTGAAAGAATTGCAATATCACAGTCCGTGAAATGTTTCTCACAGGCCTCTTTCATCATTTCAGCAGATTCAACTCTTATTGTTTCAACAGACTGATCTCCGGGTTCCAGGGAAGTAGGTCCGAGTACAAGCACAACATCAGCTCCCCTGGCAGATGCTTCGCGGGCGATCGATATTCCCATCTTGCCTGTTGAAAAGTTTCCTATAAACCTTACCGGATCGATCCGTTCGTAGGTAGGTCCGGCATTGACCAAAACCCTTTTACCTCTCAGCGGATTACTTTTTTTTTTTGAAAAGTAGCTTTTTACCGTACTGATTATTTTTTCAGGTTCGGCCATCCTTCCTTTTCCCTCCAGGCCGCTCGCCAGTTCTCCGGGCTCAGCATCAATAACGATCACTCCCATGGAGATCAGTGTACCGATATTTTTTTCTGTGGCAGGATGTGCATACATATCAAGGTCCATGGCAGGCGCCACGATCACCGGACACCTTACCGACAGATATGTTGTAAGAAGCAGGTTATCGGCTATTCCTGCTGCCATCTTTGCCAGTGTATTGGCAGTTGCCGGTGCTATAATGAACAGGTCAGCCCATATACCAAGATCTATATGACTGTTCCATTCACCACTTTCAGGATCAAAGGGATCAATAAGAACCGGGTTCCTTGAAAGAGTAGCCATCGTCAGCGGAGTAACAAAGTCACGCGATGAAGGAGTCATTACTACCCTGACCTCTGCCCCCTCTTTAACAAGTAACCGGATGATCATCGCAGATTTATAAGCTGCGATACCCCCGGTTACTCCAAGAAGTATTTTCTTACCTTTAAGCATAAGTGTCAGACACTCTTGCCTGTCTTGTCTGTTTCAGGTCTGCGGAAATAGATCTTATCCTCTTCAAATTCCTGAAGAGCTATCAATGATGGTTTAGGCAGTCTTTCGTAGAATTTTGAGATCTCTATCTGCTCCCTGTTTTCAAAAACCTCTTCAAGGTTATCTGTATAGGATGCAAACTCCTCAAGTTTCTGATTGAGTTCCTGCTTAAGTTCAACACTGATCTGGTTTGCCCTCTTTGCACAAATTACAACTGTCTCATAGATATTCCCCTCATTCTTCCTCAGTAGTGAGGCATTCCTTGTTACAGTGGTTGATGGGGCATTTGTCTTCCTGTAGTCCATTATACTATTAGTTGTTTGTATCTGTTTTTTCTTCGTCTATCCCAAGGTAACCTGCGGTCCCGTTGTATATCTTTTCAACATCCTTCCCGAACTCTGAATCGGGAAACTCCTCGATAAATGAATAATATTCATCAAGAGTCTGCTGGTATCTCTCCCTCTGCTTATCACTATAACTGTTCAGGGCATAAAGATATGATGACTCAAGCTTAAGAAAAAGAAGTTCTTCCCTGTGCTTTGTTTCAGGGTATTCCTTCAGACTGTTGCTTAAAGCAACAATAGCTGCCCTGTATTGTTCAAGATCGTAATACAATTTAGCACTCAGGTATGATTTCTCAACCAGTTTATCCTGCAACTCCTGTATCAGGTTCTGACTCTCATCAAATCTTGAACTGTTGGGAAACTTGCGCTGAAATAGCGTGAATCCTTCTATTGCCAGAATAGTATATGCCTGGTCAAGTTCAGGTCTGGGTGCCATCATATAATCGCAGTAGGCTGTCATGAACGTGGCTTCCTCGGCATGTTCACTGTAGGGATACTGATCTGCAAAATTACTGAATGCAGCCCCGGCCGTAAGAAAATCCCTCATCATATAGTAACAGTTCGAACTGATCCATGTCAGTTCTTCAGCATCGGCTGTTGCCCTGTACCTCGGGAGCGTTTGCACCAATAGTTCAGAGGCCTTGACATATTTCCCGTCATTATAATATTCAAGTGCCTTATCTTTCTTCATTGCAAAATCGGTACTTTTGAGTATCTTTTCATACTCCCCGCAGGAAGATGTTAATAAGGCAATTATCAATAATATATATATCCTGGAATTCATATTTCAAAATGTTGGGCAAAAGTAGTTATAATTTTTATTATTCACGTTAGATAAACGGATAATTTGACCATTTATTTTTATAGCTTAACCAGCTATGTTATAGAATAGTTGCAAATGGGTATAAATAGGTATGCAAACATGCCGGCGAATTTCTAATTTTGTGCCAAAATTAACTAAACATACAAAGCAGTGGATATTTTCGAAAAGACTAAAACAGGAAGAGGTGCCCTGGGCCAATACCAGGAAGTTGCTCACGGTTATTTCATGTTTCCGAAACTGGTAGGGGAAATAAACTCCAGAATGACTTTCATGGGCAGGGAAGTTCTGACCTGGAGCCTAAATAATTACCTGGGTCTTGCAAGCCACCCGGAAGTTATAAAAACAGATGCCGAAGCTGCAAGTAAGTATGGTCTGGCATACCCGATGGGTGCAAGAATGATGTCGGGACATACTGATATGCATGAGAAATTTGAAAGAATGGCAGCGGAGTTTGTTGGCAAGGAAGATGCATACCTTCTAAACTACGGGTACCAGGGCATGGTTTCTATAATTGATGCACTGGTCGACAGGCGTGATATTATAGTGTACGACTCTGAATCTCATGCATGTATAATGGACGGACTCAGGCTTCATATGGGCAAGCGTTTCGTATATCCGCATAATGATATTGAAAACTGCGAAAAGCAGCTTCAGAGAGCTACGAAACTTGCAGAACAGACAGGTGGGGGGATACTTGTTATTACCGAGGGAGTATTTGGAATGGCAGGAGACCTTGGAAGGGTCGACAAGCTTGCTGAATTAAAGAAAAAATACAATTTCAGGCTTCTGGTTGATGATGCACACGGTTTCGGAACAATGGGAAAAACCGGTGCCGGTACTGGTGAGCATTATGGAGTACAGGACCAGATTGATGTTTACTTTGCAACATTTGCTAAGTCGATGGCCGGGATAGGCGCCTTTGTTGCCAGTTCAAGGGATGTTGTGAACTACCTCAGATATAACCTGAGATCTCAGATATATGCAAAATCACTCCCTATGGCAATGACCATCGGAGCGATCAAACGTCTTGAGATGCTGAAATCGATGCCCGAATTAAAGGAAAAACTCTGGACCATCGTCAGGGCTCTTCAGAGTGGTCTGAGGGAAGCTGGACTCAACCTGGGAAATACCGAATCACCGGTAACTCCCGTGTTCCTGAAAGGGGGTGTAAACGAAGCATCACAGTTAACCCACGACCTGAGGAAGAACTACAATAAATTCTGCTCAATAGTTGTATACCCGGTTGTTCCCAGCGATGTAATTATGCTGAGACTTATTCCGACTTCAATGCATTCGCTTGAAGACGTGGAATATACTGTTAATGCATTCAGGGAGATCAAGCATAAACTTGATAATGAGCTATATCCTAAAGAGATAGCCGACTTTACAAAATGACGGTAAAAAAAAGCCTTGACAGGAGATCCTTTATTAAATGGTCTGCAATACTAAGCGGATCGATAATGGCATCTCCTTCTCTGGTATCAGGTGCCGGGAATGATAGTTCAGGGCTTCAGGGATCACAACAGGAAGAGGAATTTATCAGGTCAGGCTGCCCGTCACACAACTGTGGGGGAAGGTGCCTGCTGAAAGTATATGTTGCAAATGGTGTTATTACAAGGATCGAGACCGACGACAGGCCTGGAGATGATGTATCAGACCCCCAGTTGAGGGCATGCCTGAGAGGCAGGTCATACCGTAAGCGGCAATATCACCCCGACCGGCTTAAGTATCCGCTTCTCAGAACAGGAAAAAGAGGAGCCGGGGAATTTAAAAGGATAACCTGGGAT
>JBJKPH010000441.1:0-1996 GCA_046706585.1 Bacteroidales bacterium
ACCATAGGCACCGAGGACATAATTGTATATATCCCATGTGCGTACACCCAGTGCTTCCTTCTGGTAAAAATAGCTCCATGGATCGGGTGTTCTGAATCCTGTAAGATCGAGCAGGCCCTCATCGACCACAGCCAGCGTATAATCCATGGGCCGGCCATCCTTCTCTCTCAGCTTAACTGTAAAGGAGGTCTCGGGCCGGAGTTTATCAGGCATCTCCATCAGAGGGACCAGGTGCGATGAAGGACTCTCAACAAGTACAGGAGCGATCCCGTACATCCGTATTGGCAGATCATTGGCCGTTTCGGCATGTGGATTGATAAGGCTTACATGCACATATACATTAGGTGCCATATCT
Source organism: Bacteroidales bacterium (assembly GCA_046706585.1). Lineage (GTDB taxonomy): Bacteria > Bacteroidota > Bacteroidia > Bacteroidales > VadinHA17 > JBJKPH01. The sequence continues at coordinate 356 of JBJKPH010000441.1, forward strand.
TCCGTTGCCGTGAATTTGTATACAGTGTTTTCACTGATATCCTTAACCCACTCCTGGCGAATTACTTTAGACCCGTTTTCTATGCTCACCAGTGCTTTAGATGTTTCTGCTGCCGGAAAACTCACGGTCACTTCCTCCCCTACATTATATTTATCCCTGTCACAGGTAATATCCAGGAAATCAGCTCCCCCGGCACTCTCTTTTCTTCCCCAGGGCCAGTCGAAATATACAACCGAACCACAACTGTTTCCCGAGGGTAATGTTAATATTATCAGGTACCTTCCCCAGTTCTCCTTAGGAACCTTTATACCGAAATTACCTTTCCCGTTACTGGTGCTTATTGTTTTACTCAGTACCGGTTGGTGGTATGTCCGGCCGTTATATGATGCCAGGTTCTCATATGAGCGGCTCCACCAGTATCTCCATTCAAGTTTGTACACTTTCAGGGAGATACCTTCGACCGATATCGGCTCCCCTTTCTCATTTACAGTTACTACAGGGAATGTATGATCTTCGTCGGTATCAAGGCGGCGGTACCTTTCGTTCGACCATGGTATTGAAAATCCGACGTACTTGCTGAACGGTGACACCTGCTGTGTTATCCTGTTTATACTAAAGTCACCACCCTGCTCAAATACCCGTGTCACGAATGTCGCAGTAAGCATGTTATTCACCTCCTGATTGGGGCTGAATGAGAATTTTACTTCGGCATCCCCATTGCTGTCAAGGTTTGACTCGAAGACATCCATCTCGGGCAGGTCGGCTTCACCGAAGGGCAATGAGAAGATATATCCAGGGTATCCCCTGAAAGCGGTCACCGACTCGGCAAAAGTAGCTGTAATCCTTGCTTTAAGGCCCGAGCCCGGTGTACCGTGAAGCCATCTGGCATTGAGATCTGCAAAATAATTGTGTCCTGCAAGCAGTATCTCATCCCCGAACTGCAGGTTTATCTTTAGCCGGTTAGGTTTGATGGTCTCTATTCTTATCCTTCTGGTAAATTCATTTGCCCCAATCCTTACTACTGCGTTCCAGTTTCCTGTCGGATCCGATTCAGCCGTACCGAAGTAGAAAGGGTATATCACTTTATCGCTTTTAACAGCCGTACTCTTCTTCACAAGCTGTCCCCTTGAATCATAAAGTTCAAAAAGGATAGGATGGCCTTCCGGCAACCAGTTTTCTCTGTCTTCGAGGATAAAGGCCACAAATACTGAATCACCGGGCCGCCACACCCCCCTTTCACCATATATGAATCCTTTTATCCCCGATCCGGTCTGGTGCCCTGACACATCGAAATTACTTACCGACAAAGAGTTGCCGTCATAGGTTTTCAGGTAACCGACATCGTCGCCTTTCCTGGCGATCAGCAGGAAGGTGTTTCTCTCTGTTTTAAGCATTGCAAACCCGTTGCGGTCTGACGATGATGTCTGCATCAGCTGATTCTGCATATCATATGCTTCAATCTGTACATCAGGTTCCGGAAGGGCAGTCTTCAGGTTGGTGACAATAACATTCAACTGGCCGTTGGCATCTTTTTTGGCAATTAACCCAAGGTTCGACCCCAGGATATTCCTGGTAACGAATTTGTCAGGTGAGTAATAAGCCTGCTCACACGGGTCATCCTGCTTCCTGTAGTTATAGTAC
>JBJKPH010000442.1:0-10501 GCA_046706585.1 Bacteroidales bacterium
TCCCAATACTGCTCAGAGCATGAAAGTGCCTGGCTCAGAGTATTAACCAGGAGCGTAACATCATAGTTGTAAACCGGCAACAAAATTGATATCATACCCCCATTAACTTTTATATCAAAGATAACAAATATAATCTATTTTAATCCGCCCCTTTTTTGGCAATGATTTTGTATGAAGTACATTTGTATAATTAATACTTTCATAATATGGGACGAAAATATATCCCGGTTCTGACGATTATCCTGATACTGATCGCAGGTGTTGAACTGCATGGCCAGGAGGGATACAGGATTGATCTCAGGATCACAGGCGATGAGGATAGTATTGTTACCCTGGCATATCATATGGGTGACAAACAATATATTAAGGATACCTGCAGAACTGATCACACCGGTTCAGCTGTATTTACAGGTTCTTCTCCACTTGATAAAGGTCTGTACCTGGTGGTAATGCCTGACAACAGGTATTTCGAGATAATTATTTCAGATGATCAGAAATTCGGCATTGAGTGTTCATCTGATAATTTTATCAATACCCTGAAATTTTCAGGATCTGACGAAAATACAAATTTTCTGGCCTACCAGAAGGGATGGGTTGCCTTGCAGGGTGAAGCATCTAAAATAAGGGAAAGGCTGAATGCCAGCAGCCAGAATCAGGATTCCACTGCCATCCTCCAGAAATTGCTTAAGGAGAAAGAGGATTCGATGATCTCTTATCTTAACAAGGTTTCCGACGACAACCAGGGAACTATCCTGGCGGCACTGGTAAAAGCAATGTTACCGGTGAAAGTTCCGGAATTTGATATTCCTCCCGGCACTGAGAATCCTGATTCATTACGCTGGATCATGGGTTACGAATACAATAAAAATCATTATTTTGATAATATTGACCTGACTGATACAAGACTGGTAAGAACACCGGTCCTGTATAATAAGCTGAACACTTTCTTTACTAATGTCATAATTCAGGTTCCTGATTCAATAAACCGCGAGATCGACCGTGTTGTTGCCCTTACAAATAATAATGAAGAGATGTTCAGGTTCGTTGTAGTTTACCTGTTCAATCATTTCAGGGAGAGCCAGATAATGGGGCATGATGCTGTAATGGTAAAGATTGCGGATGATTTCTACCTGTCTGGTAAAGCCGACTGGGCAACTGAAGATTTCCTGAAAGACCTGAGAAAAGATATCGACCTGCTAAGGTTTAACCTGATCGGGATGCAGGCAATGGATCTTACCATGGACACATTCGAAGGGATACCCAGGTCATTATATGATATAAAGAAGGATTTTACCATTCTCTATTTCTGGGAACCTGAATGCGGACATTGCCAGGAAGCAACGCCGAAACTGAAAGAGTTCTATGAAAGGAACAAAGACAAAGGTGTTGAAGTATTTGCAGTTTGTACCCAGAACAACAGGGAGGCATGGGAGAAATATATTAATGAAAACACCCTGACATGGATCAATGGCTGGGATCCGCAGCGTGTAAGTCATTTTGATTTCTATTATGATGTAATATCAACTCCTACGATATATATACTCGACAGGAACAAAAAGATCATTGCCAAAAAACTACCTGTAGAATCGCTTCAGGAATTTATTGATAATTACAGAAAGTACGGCAATTAGTATTCGCCGGCCGGATATTATTTCATTTCGCGCATAAATCTTGTAAGGGCATATACCGATCTGAAAAGTCTTTCAGGCCCGTTATTACTGAATCGCCATACTATGCCATCATCGTCGTGATCTATCTCCAGCAGTGGTAACGAAGTGTCTTCTCCAATACCGATGTTTATCCTGCTAAGTGCTTTATGGGTAACCGATCTTTCCCTGCCGGATCCCGAGAGTCTTACACTGTATAATTCCCCGGAACTATAACTAAAAACAGCTTCATCCTCATTGAATTTAAGTGCTGATCCCGGGAATATATTCTCAAATACTCCCCTGAGGATAAGATCTTCGGGGCATCCTGCACGCAGTCCGGCTGATGTCATCAGCCACAGCATATCTGCTTCACGTACAGCAAGCTGCAGATCATGGGTTGAAAAGATTACACTCTTTCCCTTTTCCCTCACCAGCTTTCTCATAAGGTTAATTAGTTCATATTTGCCCGGCATGTCGAGAAAAGCAGTTGGCTCATCCATCACCAGAAGTTCTGAATCCTGGGCAAGCACCCTTGCTATCATTGCTCTCTGTCTCTCCCCGTCAGACAACTCGCCAAGAAGACTGTTCTTATGATCTGTCAGGCCTACACTATAAATTGCATCATCTACAGCCTTGCGGTCTGCAGTGCTCATCCTCCCTATCCAGTTTGTAAAAGGGAATCTTCCCAGAGAAACCAGTTCATATACCGCCAGGTTTGCAGCCGGCGGGGTAGCAGCGGAAACAAAACCTGCTTTCCTGGCAATCTGGTTTCTGGTATACGACCTGTAATCTATACCCGAGAGACTTATATTACCTGATAACGGAGGCTGAATATTCACAAGTGTACGCAACAATGTGCTCTTTCCGATACCGTTTGTCCCTGCAAGTGCGATAACATCACCTTTTAAGGCATTGCCATTTAATGATGAATAAACGACCTTCGTATGCCGGCCTGAGACAAACCCGATTGACAGGCCGGAAAATGACAGTAATTCTTTTGCCTGCTTCATTGGTTAATGGCAATTATCCGGTTCCTTGTAATTATTATCCATACCAGAACAGGTATTCCTATAAGTGCAGTTACCGAATTTACCGGCAGTATCCGATCACTCCCCGGAAGCTGACTTATAATATCAGAAACAAGCAGGATCCCTGCTCCGGTTATCATTGTACCTGGTAAAAGGAATTTGTGTGTCGACCGTTTGAGTATAAGTCTTGTTATATGTGGTGCTGCTATTCCGATAAAGGCAATCGGGCCGCAAAAGGCTGTTACGCCTCCAGCCAGAACACTTGTGCTGATAAATATAAGCAGTCGTGAAGAGATAATATTCATTCCCATGCTTCTGGCATATTCTTCACCCAGCAAAAGTGCATCAAGCGGCTTTATAGCTATAATTCCAAGCACTATACCGGTAAAAGATGTAACCATCATTACTGACAACTGATCCCAGGTGAGATTTCCCAGACTTCCCATTGTCCAGATAACGAACGACTTCAACATCGATTCGTTACTGAAATATTGCATAATACTTACAACAGCTGAAATGGCACTGGAGAACATAATTCCCAGTATCAGAACTGTCATAATATCCTTTACCCTGGATGACACGAACAGTATCAGAGCCAGCACCAGTAACGATCCCAGCCATGCTGCTGATACGAGAGCCCAACTACCGCCCAGTAAAGAACCTATGTGAAAAAATGAGGAGAATCCTAGTACCATTATGGCAACTCCCAGGCTGGCCCCCGAGGAGATCCCCAGCACATACGGACCGGCCAGGGGATTCCTGAAAAGTGTCTGCATCTGCAAACCACTAACAGACAATGATATACCAGCCAGTAGTGCCGTCAGGACCCTCGGTAACCTGAAATCAGTTACTATTGTATGCCATGAACCTGACTCACTCCCAAGCAGTACCGAAAAGAGATCCCCCATGGGTACGCGCACCGGACCAGTAACCAGGTCAGCAAAAAACAAAATAACCAGAAGTACCAGTAATGCTACTATCTTTACTGATGGTCCTGCCGGGTTTTTTGCACTGCCTTTTTCAATATCATTAGTATTTTTCACCTTTTACCTCAATTTTTCATAGTAGACCGGTTTGTATCCGGGAAATAATTCCGGGTGGAATATCCAGGCCAGGTCATTCAGAAGAATATCAGGGTGAAGTACTCCTGATTCCCAGTAATCGTTCCCCCCGCTGTCATTTGTTCTGGCTGTATTATTATACAGCCTGCCGTTTCTAACAGGAGGCAACTCCGAAAACCTGCTGTCAACAGAGAGTATCTCATCAATTGTCCTGGCAGAGCCTGTATTTATCCAGAAATCACATTTCATTGCTTCAGTGAAAACACTTTCGAGACCCATAGGCATAGAGATGTCCGACCTTGAGTTTTCCCACAGGTATTTTCCTCCTGCATCTGAGATGAGCCGGCTTATATATGAATCACCAGGAGAAATATACCATGTGTCCCTGTAAGGAAGCCCAAGCATAACAACAGGCCTGGTGGATGAACGTTCCTTGATTATCGCCTCTGTATCATTATATGCTTTCACTATCGAATTGAAAATCTCTGCGGCAGTATCCGTTTTATCATATAAAGCGCCAATAACCCTGATCCATTCTGCCCTTGCAAGCGGATGTTGTTCCATATAGTCGGAAATGAACATGACCGGAATGCCTGCTTCACGTATTTTTGATACATACCCTTCCGATTCACTTCCAATCCCGTATGCCAGTACCAGTCCTGGTTTCATGGATACTATTAGTTCCGAATTAAGAAAATTCTCATATCCTACGTCAGCCACCTCTCCCTTTTCAATCCCCTCTTTTACACTCTGGTTATATACGTATCCTGTTCCTGAGATACCACAGACAGTCTCACTTTCACCCAGAGCATCGATCATTGCTATGTGTGTAGTAGACAGGCACACTACCTTTTCAACAGGTACCTTTATCTTAACCTGGCCTGTTGAGGAATCGAATTCTGATGTATCCTCAGCCAGTACATAGCTATTTATTATTTCCCCCCCGCCCTGCCACGGGCTTCTTATTCTCAGTGTTGATCTTCCTTCTCCCTCTGAAAGATCGAAAAGGAGTGCATAACTGTTGCCAGATCCGAAATTTTCAGTACTAATACCCTTGGTTCCTCCGGTGCTGCACATTTCGGTCACCACCGGCAGCAGGCAAAATATTATCAAAGTATGCACTCTCATCTTCCCTGCTTTAATAACTTATGACTTTCGTATTTCCCGGAGTATTCAATGGTCAGAATATATATTCCATCACGAAGATCACCCAGACCTTCAATAACATAATCAGATGCACCTTCAGTTATTCGCCTCCTTATAACAGCACGGCCATCGAGGGTATGGATTGTGATAATTGCATAATCATGAACAGGCTCAGGCATTTCTATTGTTATGGCAGAGCTGAAAGGTGACGGGTAAACAATAAACCTGTTATCTGTATCTTCAGAAAATGGTACTCTGCTTGCTATAGTATTACCTGCAACGACAGCACTTACAAAAAGATTCTTTCCACCCGGATCATATGGATGTTCTGTAAACCTGTGCCAGCCAGATGTATTATAGAACCATGCCGAATTTTCCTGGTCGGGCACCGTTGATCCGTGATACACTGCAAACTGCCTTGATTCACTCACAACAGGTTGCCTGTACCACAACCTGTAACCAACAAAGAACTGACCAGATACCTGTACCGGATCATGAAAATTTGCCCTCAGTAAATAATCGTCCTTTACCTCATTTATTTTTATTTTAGTAACTGCCAGCAGAACTGCTGGCTGACCATCACCGCTAAAGAGACAGATATTTATACTGTCTTCCGGCAAAAGTGCGTTGGCCTTCCCAATGTCAATTAATACATCGGTCACATACATTGTACCGGGTGATTCAAACTCCTCGGCATATAAAGTTATACTGTCGCTGTTAAATCCTGTTGTAAACCCGGTATCCGGATATTCATATGGAGTAAGGTATTTACCGGTAGGCAGAAAATTACGCAAAGTATCAAATGTCTGATAGTTTGGCTCGTATGGATCTCTTCCATCCAGTGATCCCACTCCGGATCTTGATGGATCAAGCCAGGGCATCAACGACTCATATATACTTGAATATTGATCCCAGGCAATATCAAGCCTGCCGAAATAATCATTAACGCTTCTTCCGCATACTGCTTCGCCGCCAGACAGGTATCCTACAACCCTGTGATCCTGGTTAAAAAGCGGGGCACCGGAAGAACCTGCTTCAGTTGTACCGCTGTCCCAGGCAAGGATCTTCCATGAGCCATTTGTAAAAAGGCCGGGGAATGTTCCAGTTACGGGGGGATCATTATCTGTTGATATCTTCTTTACATCGCCCTGGGGATGGTGAATGGATACAGTGTTCAGTGGTGTTGAGCCTGTTACATCCCATCCGGCCAGGTAGGGTCTGTACAATAAAGGTGGAAATGAAGATAATTTAAGCATTGTAAAATCAAGATCCTGCTTACTGCATATAATTTCCGATCCGCTCAGGGTCATATTTGTCTTCCCGTCGGGGCCTTCACACCAGGGACTTTCATATCCGAAATAAAAAAGTGATTCGCTTGCTTCCTCTTCCGTATTTACTACATGGTAAGCAGTAATCAGGTAAGGAATATTCTCCTGATTGGTGTTATTCACCATAAATCCTGTCCCTATTTCAATTCCCTGAGATATGATCCTGACAACTGCTTTTTTTTCAGTCTGCCACTCATTACCTGAGCTACAGTTGATATCAACATTACAAAGTCCTGAAGTGCCAAAAAACTCATCTTTTGTATCACCGGCTCCGAAAACACCCAGATAGTCATGAGATATCTTTCCTACTGTTACCGATCCGGGATTACTATTCTGAATGTGATATTCTATAATAATACTGTCACCTGGCACCGGGGCAGTAGCAAGTAACCCGGAAAAACTATTATTCATTGATGTAAGAGGACCAATTACATGTTCTCCGGAGGGATCATAAATAAAGAGGGTCTCCCCTTCCGAAAGGTGAAATGATGAAAAGATAACATTCAGTGAGGCTGCCCCTTTAGAGAATACCGGAAGGTACCAAACCGATCTGTTCTGATCAGTCAGGTATACTTTTCCGGCATTCGACGGATTAAGCATTACTTCCCTGCCAACTGCAAATCTGAACGGCCTCTCTTTTGAGGATTCAGCCATTCGCAGGCTGTCGATAAGTGAACCGCGAATTGCCAGATCGTACCATTCGTCAATTATCCCTGCATTGGCAGCTCCCTCAGGTCTGGCTTCCATATAAATTACCTGACCTGATGCAATCATATCGAAAGCAACAAGGAAAACGGTCAACAGGGATAATCTTCTCATCGGTTAAGTATTCGTGATCTCAGACCTGCATTAAATAATCTTCCGGGCATAGGGTAATACTGAATGTTCTGATATGATACATTGAACAGATTATCAACCCCAAATATAACATCAAACTCGCAAATTCCTGTTTTCATCTTGTATGCAACTGAAATATCAGTTGTTACATACCCCGGGAGTGATGAGCTGTTATCAGAGGTTACATATCGCAATCCCGAATAGCTTGTGAATAAATTCAGCAGGAAATTATCGTGTTCATACGATAACCTTACACTACCTGAATTCAAAGGTACATATATAAGCTGTTTGCCCTCTGATCCGGGTTCAGCTCCTTCATTACCGGCACCCCTTGCATCTGTGTAGGCGTACAAACCTGTTACTTCAATACGGTTCTTGCTGAAAGAATAGTACCCGTTGATCTTCATTTCGAATCCCTTTGACTGCACTGATGCTATATTGGTGGGTATCCATGTGAATTCAGGGCCCGGCACCCATTTGATCATGTCTGATGTTCTTGATAGTGAGAATGTTCCCTCAGCAAGTACACCGGACGATCTGTTCCCCCTCTCATCCAGTACCAGTGACAGTTCCCCGTTCAAACCCTTCTCATTCCTTAGTCCGGGATCGCCTCCCGGATTCCAGTAGAGGTCATTCATTCCTGGAATTACAAGCGACTTGCCAAGATTACCTTTAAGGAACCAGTTCCTGGAATTGGTCAATCGGAAATCGAAGCCAACTGATGGTTCAGGGTTATTAAATTCCCTTTCAACGACCTGTTCCTTCATCATCAGTAATAGCGAAAACCTGTCTGCAAGCTGTCCTTCGGCTACCATTGCCATATCAACACTGTTCCGTCTTTTCAGATCATCATAGTTTACCGATCTTACCATATCATATGTATCACTGACTGAAAACTTAAGAGTATATTTCTCATTGAAATTCCTTTTTGCCAGCATGGAAAGGGCTAGTCTGTCGGACTTGTTTTTGGAATCAGTCCCCCATGTTGTGTAAATATATCTCAACCAGTCGGTCATCCAGGCTCCTCTGAACTCCAGGCTGACAGGCAATGAATAGTTCTTCACAGATACCATAGTTCTTATCGACTCATCATACTGCTTTTCATCCCCCCCGCTGGGAAAATTTGTCGGACCTGGCAGGTCGCGGTAAGAATATGAATACCACAGTTTACCAGATATTATACTATTGCCCGACCTTATATCAATGGTCTGCAGAGTGTTCCTTGAATTAAGATCAGCATTATTCCTTGTAAGCAATTTTCCCGGTGATGATACATTGTCATCAAAATAGGTAAAGTTGTTTTTCGAGTATCCTCCTGAAAATTTACCCGAGTACTGGAAACCTGAGTTTCCTGTTACTACTCCGGCTGAACCGGAAAATAACCCGAAACTACCGCCCATAAGATCCAGATATGTATCAGTCCCATCTTTCCAGTCGGGGCTTGAACTCAGGGCAATTGTACCACCTGGACCGCCATCCGGAATATCACCCGGAAAACCTCCATGATAAACAGTTACTTTAGTATACATTGACGACGGGATAAGTGAAAAATCAACCTGTCCGGTCATTACCGGATTAATCCTGATACCTTCCCACAGTACCGAAGTATGGTTTGGCCCCATGCCCCTGAAGGCAGATGTAGCCAGTCCTCCCTGTCCATAATCCTTTATCACGAGTGAGGTATAATCCTTTAACAGTCCGGCAAGTGATCCGCCCGGATCAATAATGAGCTCTTTACTATCTATCTCTGTTTTCCTGTAGCCTGTTTCCGCATCTGCCTTTTTTGTTGTTACGAGCACTTCATCAATTCTCACAGTGTCGGACATATTGCTTTCCTGACTGCATAACCTGCCTGCCAGCAGTACTGTTAGTGCGGCGCTCATTACCGTCACTTTTACAAATCTTTTCATTTTGAACGTTTTTTGTTAACACCACTTAATTTAAAAGCGGGAAACAAAAGAGATGGATCTAAACCAACATCGCTTTTATCCCGAAAGCATAGGATTTCTCCTAAATTATCCGGGCAGGTCTTCTGACTCGTCCCTGTTACAGACGCCTTCCCATCCGCCGGATGGCGGACAGTGGCTGTGGTGCCGTAACAATGGTTATAACAACCAGGCTTCACAGCAGCGGGTACTGTTGCGGATTATAACCGCATTCCCTATTGGCCGGTTCCTTTGAAACCAGTAACCGGCACCCGGATTTATCAAAGATATCTTAATTATTGAAAGAAGGAACCGATACGGCCATCATTTTTTAAAATAATTACTTACATGATACTGCAAGTGGTGAACTAACTGTTATCTCTGAACCTTTTAAGTATTTCCTCACCGATTCCTATCCGGTAACCCTGCGATATAAATCTAACTATACCTTTGCTGTCGGCATATATGAGCAGCGGGTAGATATCATCGTTAATATTCATGCCCGGTAGAACAGACTTAAGGCAACTCAGGTTTGTATCGGTGCCAAAGAGTGTATTATCAGGAAGCTCCGGCAAGTCTCTTTTCAAAAACTCCGGATCGATTCTGTCATTTACAGGGAGGAAGATAAACCTGATATTTGTAGTGTTTAGTTCATCCGAAAGGAGTGAAATATCATTTAGTATATGTATCGAAGGTTCCCGTTCAGGCTCAATCCAGGCAATCACCAGTCCATCATTTTCCAGGTCAGACAATTTAATCATTTTACCTTCTGAAAAAAGTGTAGCCCCGCTTTTGACCGATCCCAGGTTTAAAGATTTCTGCCTTTCAGACCTGGGGCTAACTTCAATTTCCCTGGTTTCACCTTTTACCAGGTTAAAGAAATGCATATCAGCAAGTATTTTTTCATCATCAAGTCTGTTGCCGGTAACCAGCATATAGTATCCCTCGGGTAGTGTTATCGGCCCGAAATCGGTCAGTTTTCTGTTATATTCATATTCGAGTGTGGTATACCTGCCCTCCACGAATCTTGCCAGTGTAAAACTTTTATAATATTCCGGTACTATTTCCACCTGATCATATAAAAGCTTCAAAGTGGCATATCCTTCAGGCGGTTGCTGATCTCCGTTGAAGAACAGGTTTTTCCATTCCCCGTCAGAGTAGTATTGTGTAATGCCAGTACCGGGTTCTAACCTTGAAGGTATTCCACAACTTCTGCAGCAGGCCACGAAAAAGATCTTTCGCGATAACCTGTCGGCATACCCAAGTTCAAGGACCCCACGTGGCGAGATCGGCACACCATAATAATTCTCATCATCTGCATGTTTAATATTGTCATTTACCCATGGTATAAGGATATCCGGATCATCCCTGAAAGCAAGAATTGTTTCTTTGTCCTGTCTGCCCTGTATATATCCCCTCCATGGTGTTAATCTCTCGTCAGCAATACGTGGGTTTAAAACATAGTCACGGTAAATATCATGGAAAATCTCTTCCCCGGCGTACCTGCTGGCGTTTAAAAGATGATCG
>JBJKPH010000443.1:0-8357 GCA_046706585.1 Bacteroidales bacterium
CTACCTCATGCGAAGGATACCTCCCGGCAACAGCTCTGACCGTAGCCCTGACTTTTGAAGGAGCATGTGCAAAATCACAATAAACAGCTGAATCCTCATTTTCAGTTACCAGTTCAAGTCTTTTCGCCGATCCCCTGAATGAAGCTATGGCACTGTAGAAATCATCTTCGCATATGCCTGTCTGCAGGCAAACTTCCCTTGCTGCACTTAGGTTCTGCATATTGTGCTCGCCGAAAACCTTAAGGGGGACAACCCTGTTGAGTGTTGCTCCGAAAAATCCACGGCTATTCTGGAAATAGCCGTGGATTCCATAAGGGATCTTTTTTATGTCATCCCTTGCTGATATTGCTATCCTGTTTACTTCATTATCTCCTGAATAATAGATCAGAATGCCCCCCGGTATGATCATCTCTGTAAATATCCTGAACTGATCAACGTAATTATCATAGTCGGGAAATACGTTTATATGATCCCATGCTATGCCGTTTATTACAGCTATATGTGGTTTATAAAGGTGGAACTTTGGCCTCCTGTCTAGTGAAGACGACAGGTATTCGTCTCCTTCGAAAAGGGCAATGGATGAATTCGATGAAAGACCGACCATTGTTTCAAAACCTTCGATCGCCGAACCCACCATATAATCGAACTCAATCCCACACTCCCTGAATACATGCATTATCATCGATGTGATGGTGGTCTTGCCATGACTGCCACCTATGACAATCCTTTTTTTATCCCTGGTCTGTTCATACAGAAATTCAGGAAATGATTTGATCGAAAGCCCCAGCTCTCTGGCTTTTATAAGCTCGGGATTGTCAGCACGTGCATGCATGCCCAGGATAACAATGCCTATATCCCCTGTTATCCTGTTCGCATCCCATCCCTGATCATCAGGCAGAAGTCCGTAATGATGCAGCCTGGAACGTGATGGTTCGAAGATCTCATCATCCGATCCTGTAACGATAAACCCCTGTTTGTGAAGGGCTATTGCCAGATTGTGCATTACCGCACCACCAATTGCAATAAAGTGGACTCTCATAAGAAAATTTTATGTAAAATTAGCATTTGTAAACTATTGGTTCCAATATCGAATCAATAACTTTGGATCGAAGTATAAACAATTTGCTTCATTTTACTGTTTTTACAAATATTGGATCATAAAACCTCTTCCATGAAGATATTCCCTGTTCATATTTCCAATTTCAGGATCGACGGAGGTGCAATGTTCGGAGTGGTTCCGAAAATATTGTGGAACCGCCGGTATCCCTCGGATGAAAATAACCTGATTAATCTTTCTCTCAGGTCACTGCTTGTTGATAACGGCTCTAATGTTATACTTGTTGACAACGGCTGGGGTGATAAGCAGGATGAAAAATTCTTCAGTCATATATCATTGAACGGTGGTGACGGACTGGAAGGCGGACTTTCAGCAGCAGGATACTCAGCCGGAAGTGTTACCGATGTATTCATTACACATCTTCATGCCGATCATTGCGGGGGAGGCGTAAAATGGAATAACAGCCGTACGGCGTATGAACTTACTTTCCCGAACGCAAACTACTGGGTGAGCAGGACCCAGTGGGAGTGGGCTATGGAAAGAAACCTGAGAGAGAGGGACTCATTCCTTGAGGAAAACCTGCTTCCGATGATGGATAGCGGCCACCTGAACTTTGTGGATGAGGAGGGGGAACTGTTCCCCGGTTTTTGGGTACGGTTTGTGAATGGTCATACCAGAGGACAGATGATACCGCTGGTCGATTATATGGGAACCAGGCTGGTATTTACAGCAGATCTTATCCCTACAGTTGCGCACCTTCCTCTTATATGGAACATGGGATATGATCTCGACCAACTGGCAACGATCGAAGAGAAGCGGTCGGTCCTTGATGAATCACTCGAAAAAGGATACGTTCTGTTCTTCGAACATGATGTCAACAATGAATGTTGTACATTGAAGCAGACTCCCAAAGGAATACGGGAAGACAAACTATTTAACTTCAGTGACCTCGAAAACATCATATCTTCCCAGGTTCTTCCAGTACAGGAGTGACCTTTGCCTGACCAGCTCCCAGTATATATTGCTGTCGAGGCCATATACATAATTAAGGTCCTTTAATTCGGCGAATATCTTATCGGCAATATCCTTCTTTAAAGAGATCCTAATGGTAATATTATGGAAAGTGAAGGTGGCAGATGGAGAACAGTTTTCATTTATCACATCAATCAGGCCATGTCCTGCAGTTGCACCTGTGCTCACCTGCAGTCCGTCGTTCATGCAGCTTAACGGTGGTATGCTTCCTGCTGAAGATACAACTTTCATTTCATCAACTCCGATATTAAAATATTCACGGGCCAGGATACCCATCTTAACACCTATAATGTCAAATATCCCGAGATGACGGTGGAGTTCATTGGCAAGTACTCCTGATGACCATTCTTCCAGTCCGTGATCTCTGATAATATCGGCCATGAATGGTTGAATATCTGCCATATAGAACGAAGTGTCAGTTGGAATTGTTTTTACCATCTGGTTCTTCTTCACGGTTTCCCTTTTAAGTATGGTGGCCACAGCATCTTTGATCTTCTCATTTGAAACCTGCCTGTATAATGATATATTTCCACTGGTTTCAACGGCAAATAGTGAAGGATAATGGATGAATACCGGAACGATGTCGTCGGTAGCCCTTCTTGCAAAAGGATGTTCACCTGCTTTACTGTTACCTGAGAATATTGAGGATATTAACCTGGCATACCTTGTGTTTATCCCTTCAAGAACCGCCTGGAAACTATCATCATAAAGATTGTAGCCGTCCTGTGGAGCAACAACATCGATCTTTACTCCTGACCTCATAACCGATGAGGCAGCTTTTTTGTCGAGTTCCAGGTTAAATCCTTCATTGTCGATCGACGAATTACTCCAGATTACCGTTTCAATCCTATCAAGACTTTCGGGATAGGATTTGATATAACTATTTATTGTATTGAGGGATGCAAGTGATACAAATTTGATCTTTCCTGTGTCCCAGGAAAGTGCATTTGTAATTATTTCCATGAAGTTATCAGTGCCGGGCGGGATGATACCTTCCTCATTTCCCCATACCATTGATTCCGGCAGTGGAAGATTGCTTCCTTCAACACTCCTGTTTATTCCTACCGGAACACCATAGTGGTGATACGTATTGAGCAATGACCTGATCTTTATATAAGCTTTATCGGCATCAAGCGCTCCGCCTGATGCAATAATTGCCATTACCCTGACATTGGGTGAAGCAAGCATCATCGAGACGGCCCTGATGTCATCAATACCTGCATCGGTATCAATTATCACATAATGAGCAGGTTTCCAGGGGTGTCCGTTGAGCGTTACAACGAATAGTATAAAGAATAATGTATTAACAAATCTTTTCATGCTTCAGTAAAATTAATGACCAGATATAGTTATAAACCAGACCCCTGATTGGCCGGATCTTCCAGAGAGACTACTTTTGTCTTACCTGCTTATGGAAAATCGACTTTCTTGGCGGAGTAACCTGTACCTGGTGATAGATCTCCTTATTAACGAATCTTATACTCTCAATAGTATAGAGAGCCATGGGATTCTTTGTCTTTATAAGTCCGAGGACCTCCTCCACCATTCTTCTTTTAACAATTACATAAACAACCCCGACATCTCCTTCGACACCGGTGGCACTGATCGATGTGACCCCGAATCCTTTATCCCTGAGTAACTCTACCAGTTCGTCAGCCTCGGTTTTTGTTATGATACGTATCATTTCATGGCCTATGGCAAGCCTCTCTTCAAGTAACATCCCCAGGTAGTTGCCTGTCGCAAATCCACCGGCATATGCAATATAGGCTACCCAGTTATCGAGATTCTGAAAGATCCTGCTGATCGCCAGTATCCAGATAAAGACCTCGAAGAAACCGATTATAGGAGCCACCGTACGCATTCCCTTCGAAACGAACATTATCCTTAATGTGCCCAGGGAGACGTCGGCTATACGTGCACAGAATATTGCCAGGGGTAGGACCAGGTATGTAAACAGGTTGGAATCAATGAAATCCATCAGTGGCTATTTAATGATTTGGTATTTTTTTTTCATTTGAAAGCATAGGAACAGAAGCTGTGTTCACGTTGCAAAGTTAACCTCTTTTTTTCACTGTAAAAGGTTATAATAATGGTTATCCCTATATGTGTTAATGAACATGATAAACCTCCTTTTTAATATTCGCGCTTCTTTCTAACTTTGATAGAAATACTATTTACTCCAAAGACAAAATTAATAATAGAGCCATGGCAGATTTTTTCTACGAAAAACCTTTCCAGATTGAGAAAGATGACACGAAATATCGTAAGCTGACAGATAAATATGTTAAGCTGGTCAAAGCAGGTGACAGGGAGATTCTTGAAGTTGATCCCAAAGCTCTCGAACTCATTGCCGGGGAGGCTTTCTCTGACGTCTCTTTTTTTATGCGCCCGGCACACCTGGCGAAACTGAAAAAGATCCTCGAGGATCCCGAATCGACCGATAATGATCTTTTTGTAGCATGGGTGATGTTGAAGAACCAGGTTATTTCGGCATCAGGAGAACTTCCTTCATGCCAGGATACCGGTACAGCAATAGTGATTGCCCGTAAAGGTGAAGATGTGCATACCGGCTCTGATGATGCAATGCATCTTTCAAGGGGAATATATGAGACCTACAGTGAAAGGAATCTTCGATATTCCCAGATAATCCCACTTTCGATGTTCGAAGAGAAGAACTCGGGCTGTAACCTTCCGGCACAGGTTGATATTTATTCCAAACCCGGAAAGAGTTATGAATTTCTCTTTATTGCAAAGGGGGGTGGCTCGGCAAATAAAACATTCCTCTACCAGCAAACGAAATCATTACTTACCGGGGAGAACCTGACAAAATTTGTAAGGGATAAGATCAGGGAACTGGGAACATCTGCCTGTCCGCCTTATCACCTTGCACTGGTGATAGGGGGTACTTCTGCCGAGGCGACACTCAAGGCAGTGAAGGAGGCATCGGCAGGTTATTTTGATAACCTGCCCACGACCGGAAATGAAAGTGGCAGAGCGTTCAGGGACCTTGAATGGGAAAGAAAGATCGAAAAGATATGCCAGGAATATGGTGTAGGAGCCCAATTCGGAGGTAAATATTTTGTCCATGATATACGGGTGATCAGACTGCCGAGGCATGCCGCCTCCTGTCCGGTTGGCATGGGAGTAAGCTGTAGTGCCGACAGGAATATAAAAGCGAAGATCACTTCCGAAGGAATATTCGTGGAGGAACTCGAAAGGAATCCTGAGAAATATCTTCCGGCCAAAGCTCCTGAGATGGCCAAAGCCATTGATATTGATCTTGACAGACCGATGAAGGAAATTCTTGCAGAATTGAGTAAATACCCGGTCAAAACCAGGGTAAGCCTTTCAGGAACCCTTATTGTAGCACGTGATATGGCACATGCAAGGATCAAAAAGATGCTGGACGAGGGTAAACCGATGCCTGAATACTTCAGGAATCACCCTGTATATTATGCAGGACCCGCAAAAACACCGGCAGGAATGGCCTCAGGTAGTTTCGGTCCAACAACGGCAGGAAGAATGGATCCGTACGTTGACCTGTTCCAGAGCCACGGAGGATCAATGATAATGCTTGCGAAAGGCAACCGGTCAAGACAGGTGATTGATGCGTGCAGGAAACACGGAGGTTTCTATCTGGGAACTATCGGAGGTCCGGCGGCAATACTGGCAAAGGATAACATCAGGTCTGTTGAGATCATCGATTTTGAGGAATTGGGTATGGAGGCTGTACGGAAGATCCGTGTCGAAAACCTGGCCGCATTCATACTTACCGATGATAAGGGTAATGATTTCTTTGACGAGTATAATGGCTGAGAATTCTGAAGGAGATTAATTATTATTTATCAATAGTCTCCTTAAACAGATTCAACTATTAATTACTTCCCTTTACACTCTCAAGATACTCGCTGGTGGTAACCACGGATGCATAGCTCTTGAGTGTTGCCAGGGTGGAATAATGCACATCGGCGGCCCTGATAACATAGTTGTTATAATTCAGATCGCGGGTGGTACATGCATCCTCCACCAGTATACATGTAAACCCCAAATCAGAAGCAGCCCTTGTAGTCGCTTCAACACACATCTGGGTCTGCATTCCGCAAATTACCAAAGTGTCAATATGCTGTTTCCTTAAATAATCCTCAAGTCCTGTGCCCACAAAGGAGTTTGCTTTGTCTTTTGTAAAGATCATATCGCCCGGGGCAGGTTTAACAAGTATGTTAATGCTGCCCCCCGGTTCATAATTATGTTTTATATAAATCACCGGCATTCCGTTATTTCTGAAATGGTCAGCCAGAAGAGATGCATTTGCTGCAGCTTTGCCGGGCTCCTTCAAAGGAAGGTCTCCTCCGGGGAAATAGAAATCCTGTATATCAATTATTAAAAGGGCAGTTGATGCATCTTTATTTTGTGCCATGGAATTTAGGGCGAGCAGCGAAAGGAAAATGATAAATATTAATCTGAGTCTTTTCATTTGTGTTTCGGTTCGATTATCAATTGCTGTTCAATATACGAGAATAGGCTAATTTTGTCAAGGAGGGACGCCGTATATTTTTTATTCCGGAAAGATTTCAGAATGAATGGTAATTTACCAGTCTGTTTAAATAAATAATTTGCTTTTTCTGTCATAAATTTAGAAATTCAGGAATTTTAATCCTTGCAGGCATATTTTGCCACAGGGAAACTTATTTACCAATATATGAGAGAAATAGAGGTCCCACGACAAGATGGGAAGATCATCATTGTAACCGGGTCAAACAGTGGTATTGGGTATGAAGCAGCCAGGTTGCTTTCAGGGGCAGGCGGACATGTAATTATGGCATGCAGGAATATTGAAAAAGCAGGTATCTCGAGGGACAGGATAATGATGAATGATGCCGGATCGAAGATAGAGGTCATGAAGCTCGATCTGGCAAGTCTTGGATCTGTAAAAGATTTTGCCTCTGAATTCAGGGAAAAGTATGACAGGCTGGATATTCTTGTTAATAATGCAGGAGTAATGGGGACGCCTTACCGTACTACCGAGGAGGGATTCGAGATGCAGTTCGGTACCAATCATCTTGGACATTTTGCGCTCACAGGTCTATTACTTGACAGGATACTGGCAAACAGTGAATCGAGGGTTGTGAATATTACCAGTATTGCACATTTTAACGGACAGATACATTTTGACGATATAAATCTTAAGGATTCATATGGCAGGATGAAGGCATATCGCCAGAGTAAGCTGGCCAATCTCTATTTTTCTTACGAGCTTCAAAGAAGATTCAGTATGAATGGTTTCAGTAACAAATCGATTGCAGTGCACCCCGGAATATCAAGTACGAGTATTATTGATCTGCCCCCTATTCTTGACAAGTTCAAGGATCTGATCCTTATGAGTGCCAGGAAAGGTGCCCTGCCAACAGTTATGGGCGCCACCGATCCCGGACTTCTTGGTGGTGAGTATATCGGGCCTGACGGTATGAGACAGGCTGTCGGATGGCCTTCGGTGCTCGAATCAAGCCAGGAATCAAAAGATCCCGGTATAGCCCTCCGGTTATGGGAGCTTTCGGAGGAGATGACAGGGATAACCTATAAATTTTCAAATAATGAAGAATAAAGGCATTATCTCTGCTTTTTCAATTTTGCTGATTGCAGCAGTTCTTGCAGTAATAGGTATACTCAGAAATGGCCGTGAATATGTGGTTCTGGTATCACTTGATGCATTTCGTTGGGACTATCCTGATCTGTACCAGACACCTAATATAGACCAGATTGGAAAAGAAGGAGTTAAGGCAAAAAGTCTTTTGTCAGTATATCCCACCGTGACATTCCCAAATCATTATTCCATTGCCACAGGCCTCTATCCTGATCACCATGGACTTGTGAATAATACATTTTATGATCCCGACCTTAATCTGACTTACAGGATAAGCAGCAGGGAGATGGTTGAAAATCCCGGATTTTACAGAGGGGAACCTGTGTGGAATACTGCCGGCAAAAACGGTATGGTAACAGCATCAATGTTCTGGGTGGGGTCCGAAGCACCTGTCAACGGTATGCAACCAACATACTGGAACAGGTACGACAGCAGTATCCCCTTTAGCTCAAGGGTTGATTCGGTAATACACTGGCTGGGACTTCCCAAAAAGAAGAGGCCGAGGTTTGTTACCCTCTATTTCGAAGAGCCGGATGGAATATCACATGATTTCGGTCCGGTATCGCCACAGACAGATTCGGTCGTAACCGTGGTCGATAAGACCATAGGAGACCTCTGTGCCTGTCT
>JBJKPH010000444.1:0-7907 GCA_046706585.1 Bacteroidales bacterium
ACGTACTCCAGGCCACTGGCATTGAAAAACTACGCGAAGTGATACCTGAATTTATGGCAAAGGTTAATGAAAGCGAAATACTAACAATGGCTGACGTAAACCTCAAATTCACAAAGCCTGAACTGCAGATACATATTAACCGCGACAAGGCCAACAACCTGGGAGTAACTACCCAGAATATAGGTCAGACCCTTCAACTGGCCCTTAGCGGACAACGATTCGGTTACTTCTTTATGAATGGGAAACAGTACCAGATACTGGCTGAAATGGCCAGGAACGACAGGAATAAACCTCTCGACCTGAAGTCGCTGTATGTAAGGAACAATAAAGGAGACATGATACAGCTTGATAACCTGGTGACACTTCAGGAAGAAACGGCTCCTCCTCAGTTGTACAGGTATAACCGGTTTGTAGCTGCCACAATCTCGGCAGGATTGGCTGAAGGTAAAACAATCAGTGAAGGACTGGGAGAGATGGACAGGATAGCAAAAGAAGTACTTGATGACTCTTTCCGTACCGCGCTCGCAGGTGATTCAAAAGATTTCAGGGAGAGCTCATCAAGCCTTATGTTTGCATTCGTTCTTGCACTGATCCTGATCTTTCTGGTTCTTTCGGCACAGTTTGAGAGCTTCAAGGATCCCATAATTGTGATGATGACCGTTCCTCTGGCTCTTACAGGTGCTCTTTTCTTTATGTGGTATTTTAATGTAACCATGAATATCTTCAGCCAGATAGGGATAATAATGCTGATCGGTCTTGTTTCAAAGAACGGGATACTTATCGTTGAGTTTGCAAACCAGAGAAAGAGTACGGGCATGACCAGGCTGGAAGCTATCAAGCATTCTGCTGCTGCAAGATTCAGACCTATACTTATGACCAGCTTATCTACTATTCTTGGCGTTCTGCCCCTGGCAATGGGCCTGGGTGAAGGAGCCAGAAGCAGGGTCTCAATGGGTGTCGCAGTTGTTGGCGGACTTGCTATCTCAACATTCCTTACCCTGTATATAGTGCCAGCCATCTATACATATATCTCAAGTGAATCAAAATTCATTAAGGATGAAAATAAAAATTAGTTTAACCCTCCTGGTCCTTTCTTTCCCGTTCAGGATGATGATCGCGCAGGAAACATACGATCTGAATCGTTGCATTCTTACCGGCCTGGAGAATAATTATTCAATACAGCTATCGCGTAACAGGGAGACTATATCAGACAATAACTTTACCAGGGGGAATGCAGGATATCTTCCCTCGGTTGACCTTTCGGGAAGGTACAGTGGTACTCTTAATTCAACAACCCAGAACCTGGTCGACGGAACAGTTAATTCAACCGATCCCACACATAATATTTCGGCAAGCTCGGGTGTTGCACTAAACTGGACGATTTTCGACGGTTTCAATGTCCAAACCACCTATAAGAAGCTGGGAGAACTGAAGAACGCCGGTGAACTGAGCACAAAGTTATCTGTTGAAAATCTCATTTCCGATATTGTATCGGAGTATTATAATTTCATACAACAGAAGAGGCTCTACCAAAACCTCGAATTTGCCGTTTCACTGTCAAGGGAAAGAGTAAGGATTGATGAAGAACGGTATCTGCTGGGCTCTTCATCAAAACTCCAGCTTTTACAGTCGAAAGTATATTTCAATTCCGACAGTTCAAGGCTTGCCAGGCAAAACGAGGTTCTGAAGGAATCCGAAATAAGGCTTAATGAACTTATGGCAGTCGACGAACTCGGACAAACACTTATTATCAACGATACTCTTCTCCATATCAATGAAGATCTGGTATATGATGACCTGCTGGATGAAACACTTACATCCAATACTTCTCTACTTATATCCCGCAGCAATAAGGTTGTTTCGGAATATGATTATAAGATCATCGCTTCACGAAGTTATCCTTACTTCAACTTTTCAACCGGATATAATTACTCACTAAGTATATATGGTTCAGGCACATACAAAAACCAGCATGTAAACGGGATGAATTACGGACTCACTATGGGGCTTAACCTGTTCGACGGGTTTAACCAGCAGAGGAGTAAAATGAATGCCGCGATCGAAATTAAGAACCGCGAACTGCAATACCTGCAACTTGAGCAGCAGGTTAAAGCTGATCTTCTTTCAATATATTCAGGATATATGAATAACCTGGGACTACTGAGGCTTGAAGAGGAAAACCTGCGGACAGCTACAGAAAACCTCGATATTGCATTCGAAAGGTATAAACTCGGAGATCTTTCGGGGCTCGACCTCAGGGAAGTACAAAAAAGTCTTCTGGATGCAGAAGAGAGACTTCTTCAGGTACAGTACCAGATCAAGATAGCTGAAATCTCTCTTCTGCAGATATCCGGCAGGATAACCGATTATATTTAATATCAGTTATTCCCGAGTATCAGTGGCAAACCATCTTTTCCGGCTCCCACTACCACTACTTTGGCATTGGTCGACTGAGCAAGCTGAAGAGTGGCATCTATCCCCTTCTGTGTAAGTATCTTGTCAGTAAGACTGGCGCTGATAGTCCTGTTATAGTTTGCTATCCCGGTTGCCTCGATCTGCTTCCTTTCAGCCTCAAGACGTTCTTTCTCATTAATGAAGGTCATTGCCAGAGCCTCCTGCTCTCGTGTCAGCTTGGCTTCAATAGCCTTCTTAATATCCTCAGGCAGGCCTATTGACCTGATAAGAAGCGCTTTCATCTCAATATTGTTTTCCCTGAGTATTTTTCCGGTTTCATCAATAATGGTTTGCTCGACCTCGTTCCTTTTTGTTGAGTAGATCTCCTCGGCAGTATACCGGCCGGTTACCTGGCGTACTGTCGATCGTACTTCCGGTATTACCAGTTTGGACACATAATTCTCACCAAAGACCTCCGTAAGATAACCTATACGGTCATATATCGGATTAAAACGAACTGTTACATCAACATTCAGTGAAAGCCCGTTCTTGTCGAGAACATCCATGGTCTCTTCACTCTTTTGTTCCTTAACATCGTACTTGAAAACCTTCATCCAGGGTGCAACGACCGTAAGTCCTGTACCTATTATATTGTCTTTGTCAAATACTCCTGTAACAGGATGAAAGATTACCGCCCTCTCACCCGGACTAATGACATAAAACATTCTTCTTCCCATCAGAAGGACAAGAAGTAATACCAATGTAAGACCCACTACAAGAAATTGTGATTTTTTCATCATTGTATTTTTTTGGTTCATATTCCTTCGCAGGTCGCTAAATTAACTCAATTTCGATCACCAGCCTAAAAATTGACCTTCTAATCTGTGAAACTGTCAAAACACTCGGTAATTACCAATTCATATCCTGCATTGTCAATGTTATCATAATAGTTAAATTTGTATTCCTGTTGCCGTGACTTGCTTATTAATAAAGTATCAGGCCGGTCAGGTCATATTATAGTTTATATGCGATATGAAACAAACTGAATTGATAGTCAACCCCGAAGGAGCTGTCTTCCATCTTAACCTGAGACCCGGGGATCTGGCGCAAAAGGTGATCATAGTTGGTGATCCCGGAAGGGTTGAAACGGTAGCGTCATTTTTTGATAAGGTAAAGTGCCGGAGAGAAAACAGGGAATTCCATACGATCACAGGAGAATTCAGGGGTAAAGAGGTCTCTGTAATTTCAAGTGGCATAGGCACTGACAATATTGATATTCTCATTAATGAACTTGATGCCGTAGTGAATTTCGACCTTACAACGAAAAGTCCCAAAAGTAACAGGCAATCACTTACACTGGTAAGGCTTGGAACTTCCGGAGGATTGCAGGGTGATATCCCTGCCGGCAGTTTCATTATAACTCATAAGGCTATCGGATTTGATAATGTTATGAATTTCTACAATGGCATAGAGCAACTTACAGATCTCAGCTTTGAAGAAGCTTTCAGGACTCATACAAAATGGTCAGAAAGACTTTCTGCTCCATATATTATAAATGCCGATGACGGCCTGTATAATAAATTTACAGGACTAGGGATGAGGTCAGGCATGACTGTTTCAGCACCCGGATTCTATGCACCTCAGGGAAGATATCTTTCACTTAGTCCATATGACCCGGGTCTAAACGGCAAACTGGAAAGTTTCAGATATAAAGGTGAAAAGATCGACAATTACGAAATGGAAAGCTCGGCGATATACGGTCTGTCTAAACTACTCGGTCATAAAGCATTAACTGTATGTACTGTAATTGGCAACAGGGTAACAGGGGAATTTATCGATAATTACAAACCGGTGATCAGGGTACTGGCAGAAACTGTGCTTGAAAATATTTGATCCCCTGCCCTATCTTCCTTCACACATCTCTATGATCTCGCCGAGCATGAATTCGGCAGACTTTCCGTTACCATAGAACCCGGGGTATTCAAGGTTATCTGAATTGATCAGTTTTGTATAGGCATTCACGATCTTTTTCTTCTCCGAATCGGCAAGAATTGCTGTCCCGTTTTTAACAAGTTCAACCCATTCTGTCTCATCCCTGAGTACCACACAGGGTTTACTGAAGAAATGGGCCTCTTTTTGAACTCCGCCTGAATCGGTCATGATGATCCTGGAATTTTTTTCAAGAAGCATCATCTCGAGGAATGAGACCGGTGGAAGAACCCTGACCATTTCATGTGATTTAATCATGTCATACATCTCCATATTTTCAGTTTTCAGTGCATTCACTGTACGGGGATGCAGAGGCATTACCAGGGGGATTGAACCGGAAGATGATATTTCAAGCAGTGTTTCCACTATCTTTTCAAGTCTTTCGGGCTCGTCGGTGTTTATCTCCCTGTGGATTGTTGCAAGTATATATCCGTTTTTGGTCAGACTGAACTCCTCGAGAAGACCATCAAGTTTCCGATCAGCAAGGCCTGCGAAGAAAAGGCTGTTATCGTACATTATGTCACCCGAAAGGAATATTTTAGGATTATCGATCGTGTAAGGAGGACTGTTGTCGGGTCTGAAACCCTCTCTCATCAGGTTTTTAAAAGCTGTATCAGTTGGTGCAAAAAGAAGTGTCGACACATGATCGCTGAGTATCCTGTTCACCTCTTCGGGCATCCTTTTATTGAACGATCTTAGTCCTGCCTCGATGTGAACGACCGGCACCTTGAGTTTTGATGCAGCGACAGCCCCTGCAAGAGTTGAATTTGTATCGCCATAAATAATAACTGTATCGGGCTTTTCGTTGATAATTATCTCTTCAATTCCTGTGATCATCGAAGCTGTCTGCTTACCATGTCTTGCTGATCCTGCACCAAGGTTGAAATCGGGTTTTGGAATTTCGAGCTCGTTAAAGAAAACTTCCGACATTTCCCTGTCGTAATGCTGACCTGTGTGCAGTATTATCTCTTCGATACGTTTGTCACCCGAATTCCTGATAGCCCTGCTTAAAGCAGAAGCTTTAATTATCTGCGGCCTGGCACCAACAATATTTAGAAGCCTGATTTTCTTCATCGGCAGGTCCTGGGCTTAATAGTCCGGAAAATAATTGGCCGGTTTCAGAATATAAACAAACTTACTTTGCATAGTTCACTGCTCTTGTTTCCCTTATCACTGTTATTTTAACCTGTCCGGGATAGGTCATTTCGTCCTGTATCTTGCGGGCTATTTCATACGAGAGCTTCTCAGCATCCTTATCGGTCACACTGTCTGATCCTACTATTACCCTTAGTTCCCTGCCTGCCTGTATCGCATATGTCTTAAGCACACCGGGATAAGATAGCGCCAGTGATTCCAGTTCCTTAAGTCTTTTGATATAGAGTTCAACAACTTCCCTTCGTGCTCCAGGCCTGGCACCTGATATAGCATCACAGACCTGGACAATTGGTGATATCAGTGATGTCATTTCCACCTCGTCATGGTGAGCTCCAATGGCGTTGAACACTTCGGGCTTCTCTTTGTACTTTTCTGCCAGCTTCATACCATAAATTGCGTGCGGCAATTCGGGTTCCTCATCAGGCACTTTCCCAAGGTCGTGAAGCAGACCGGCCCTTTTGGCAAGCTTTGAGTTCAGTCCCAGTTCGGCGGCCATTATCGCACTAAGGTTTGCCACCTCCCTGGAATGTTGCAGAAGGTTCTGCCCGTATGATGATCGGTATTTCATCTTACCTATAAGACGTATCAATTCAGGGTGAAGACCGTGAATACCAAGATCGATGGCTGTACGTTTTCCGACTTCAGCGAACTCTTCCTCCACCTGGTTACGGGTTTTATCAACCACCTCCTCGATCCTTGCCGGATGTATCCTTCCATCCGACACCAACTGGTGAAGCGACAGCCGTGCTATCTCACGTCTTACGGGATCGAATGCAGACAATACTATTGCCTCAGGAGTGTCATCAACCACTATCTCAACACCGGTTGCAGCCTCAAGAGCACGTATATTTCTGCCCTCCCTTCCGATTATCCTTCCTTTGATCTCATCTGATTCAATATGGAATACGGTAACAGAATTTTCTATTGCAGCCTCAGTTGCTACCCGCTGGATAGTCATCATTACAATCCTTTTGGCCTCCTTTCCGGCAGTCATCTTCGCTTCATCCATGATCTCATTCACGAATGACATGGCTGCTGTCCTGGCTTCCTCCTTCATTGATTCAACAAGCTGTTTTTTTGCCTCTTCACCCGACAATCCTGATATCTCTTCAAGCTGTTCAACCTGCTGGCGATGCATCTTATCAAGCTCCTCGTTTCGCTGGTCGACAAGTTCGAGTTGTGATGTAAGATTTTCCCGTATGGTTTCCAGTTCGTTGTTTTTCCTTTGAGTCTCTTCGAGCTTATGATTGAGACTCATCTCCTTCTGATTGATCCTGTTCTCGGCCTGTGATATTTTACTGTTCTTTTCACCGATATACTTTTCGTGCTCAGCCTTCAGCTGAAGGAATTTCTCCTTGGCCTGCAAAATTTTTTCCTTACGTATAACCTCTGCCTCGGCCTCTGCATCTTCAAGCATCCTGTCCCTTTTTCTTTTAAGTACATACTGGAATAACAGGTAAGCAAGCAGTGAGCCGAACAGAAAAATCCCAGCGCAAATCAATATATCAGGCAATCCAAAAGTTATTCTTGCTAAAATTAACTGTATCATATTTAGTGTATTAATAATAAAATAAAACCCGCAGAGTTTCCTCAACTTTTAAAAAACCCCATGTTGTCATGGAAGGAGTCGCCGGTTCGCTTCGGGCTTCCACTGTCACGCAGAAGGTGATCCATAACGAGTATGGATGAGGCCTGTCCTGATCAAACCAAGCTACACTCCAAATTTAAAAGTGTTGAGTTTCAAAAACGAATGAAGAAACAATGCGGGCAATATTGCTATATTTTAAAGAACGCTTTTTACTCTTTCATGAGAGAACCGAATCGATCAGTCCTGTCAACTCCTTTATAGATCCTGCCAGGTCTTCTTTCTCCAGCCTGACTTCATTTTCAAGAAGTTTGATCACGTACTGAAGGGCTGCCATTGCCAGAAAGTCCTGTATATCCTTGTCAACATATTTCTGCTTATACTGCAGAACTTTCTCATTTATCATCCTGGCCGCCTTCCTTATCTTCTCCTCATCCTCCCTGTTTACTTTTAATGGATAATATCTGTCAGCAACATTAACCCTGATCGAAAGTTTATCATCCATTAATTATATATTATTTAAAAGAGCAATACAATTATCTATTTCCCGCACCAAGTCATTTATCCGTTTTCGCGCATCGTTTGAGCTGTCATTATCTCCCAAAACCGCACCGGATAATTTTACCCTCTCTAATTCTCTTTTAATTAAACCCAGTTCATTCTCTTTATCCCCGAGCCTGCTTTCAAGCCCGTTCTTGTCAGATATTACTTTCTCCAGTTTGTCAAGCGCCAGCCTGTGCTGTTTCACCAGCTCTTCAACTTTGCGCTTCAGGAGGATCATTTC
>JBJKPH010000445.1:0-2463 GCA_046706585.1 Bacteroidales bacterium
AGACAGCGTTAGCCCCGAGCGAAAGGGTTACATCGCCTATATTCCTGGTATACTGCAGCATCCCGTCGAGACCCCACCTTACATCTTCACCAAAGTTTGAAGCAGGCAGGAATTCGGTTCCGTATATCGATGGGCGTGAATATGTCCTTGATGAGATCTTGTTATAATTGTACTCGTTGAAATAATTCACCTCAAAGGCCAGGGCCTTGTCCATGATCTCACCTGTCATCCCAATATTAAAGATCCTCTTTTTAGGCAGTGTAAAACTTGTACTGGCTTCCTGGAGGATATCATATATTGCAACACTGCTTCCTGAGTTACCAGATATTCCGGGTCTCCATGAACCACCGGAACTCCAGTATGTTTCATACAGGTAGTAGGGGTTATAACCTGAAAGGCTGTAGTCACCCACACCCATTATACCAAATGAAGTATTGAACTTCAGGTAATCGAAGAAACCATCCTGAAGGAAGCTCTCCTTACTGGCAATCCATGCAGCTCCGAAAGTTGGATAAAGTGAGAATTTCTCTCCTGTCTGCATTCTCATACTGCCCGAATAAGCAAGGTCCATTTGCAGTACATATTTCCCGTCATAGCTATAGTTTGCCCTGAGAGAAACATCCTGGATCTTATTTGGCTGGTAATCCGAATAGGTCGATCTCACTTCATCGAGTGCCATATAATATGTGGCATCTGCCATGAATGAGTGCTTTCCTGCATCCTTTATATAATGTAGGCCTGTCATTGCTTCGGTTCTCCTGGCAAAATCGTTTGAACCAACTGACAGGGTTACGTCGACCTCTTCGGGTGTTATCAGTTCAGGGCCTGATACTCCCAGCCTGTAAAGGGCTGCCGTTCCTCCCTTATTAATAATGATCTTGTTCATGATATCAAATGAGGCAGCAGCGTTTAGGCTGAGACCACTTACAATACCACCAAGGTCAACATTCAGGTTCGCCGTATTCTGGGTATTAAGTATCTGCCCTTCAGCATAACCTGCGTACATCAGCTCATTTGTAATATTCAGCGGGTAGTTATCGCTTATAATAAGGCTTTCGCCATCCGCTGCATATATCGGGTGAGCATTAAAGGGATAGTTCGAAATGACATCAAAAATATTGAACACTCCCGCACCTGATCCCGAGTTCGGGAATCTCTGCTTGTTGTATGAAGCTGAAAGATTCACCCCCAGCCTCATAAAATCATTAAGCTTGATATCGACGTTACCCCTCAGCTTATACCTGTCGTTATTTATCACCTCTCCCATCGATTCG
The DNA here is from genome assembly GCA_046706585.1 of Bacteroidales bacterium. Classification (GTDB taxonomy): domain Bacteria; phylum Bacteroidota; class Bacteroidia; order Bacteroidales; family VadinHA17; genus JBJKPH01. The sequence continues at coordinate 1,275 of JBJKPH010000445.1, forward strand.
AGTCCGTCGGTTCCCAGGTAGTTGAAGCCGGAGAAGTAAGTCACTCTGTCATCTCCTCCCTGGAAAGTGATATCACCCTTGGTAATACTCGCATTTTTGTTCAGGTATTCATCATAATAATTAACGTTAGGATAAAGTACCGGATCGGATTGGTTTTTATACCCGTTCAGTTCATCAGCAGTATAATATGGTGCCAGTCCGTCATTGGTAAGGGCTTCATTATAGAGTGTGGCATAATTGAACGCATCAAGGTATGAAGGGAGTGTTGTCGGTGCACGGAATCCTGATTCGACCGAAGCAGTGATCTTCCTGTTAAACCGTTCTCCTTTCTTGGTGGTTATCCATAAAACCGGTCCTGATCCTGTAAGTCCCAGGACAGCCCTTCCTGAATAATCCTTAATGACTGCAACCTTGTCTACTTCACTGGCTGCAAGGCCGGTAATGTCCCTTACCACACCATCTATATATATGGTTGCCACAGATCCTCTAATTACTGCCACTGCAGATTCCTGCCCAGGCATATAATTATAATTCTCAACTGTCAGCCCCGGGATCTTTCCCATAAGGGCATCGAGCAGGTTATCGGCAGGATAGGATTCCAGTTCCTTCCCGGAGATAATGTCCACAGCCCCGGTCATCCTTTCACTGTTCAGAGTCCCGTAAGGAAGGTCTATCACCATCCCGGGATCAACAATCCGCTCTTTTGCCAGCTGAATAGGTTCAATGCTTGTCACACCTGCTTCAACTGAAGTGGTTACCACTTTAAAGCCGGTTTCGTCAATTACAAGTTTGTCGTTGGCGGCCACTGCAATTGAAAAATTACCCTGGCCGTCGGTAATGGTCTTCATACGACTGTAGAAAGAGCTGACAACTATATTGGGAAGGGGCTGTCCTGATTCGTCAACCACCTGGCCCGTTACTGTAACTGTTGTCTGCTGCTGACTCTGGGCATAGATCGAAGTAAAACCCGCCATGCCTAGCAGTGCAATCAGTATCAACAGGTTTTTAAATATTCTATTCATAATTTCTTGTTTTTCTGATGTTGTGCATCTTATTATTGCTAATTAAGTCAGCCTGATCATTACCAGCCCGGGTTTTGCTCGAATTCGGAAAACATCAGGGCATCCTCGGTAGGAATAGGCCACCTGTAATGCTTCATCTCAAAAGTCAGTGTAAATACAGGATCAGT
>JBJKPH010000446.1:0-5198 GCA_046706585.1 Bacteroidales bacterium
GGTTAAAGGTCGATTGCGGCTCAGCAACAAATATTGTTGTTGAATGGATGGAATGGGACAGGCCTGAAACGGGAAGCAATTATACTGCTGATATACAGGTGTCGGTTTACAGTGAGGACCTGTCAACTGTTTATGTCGATAATAAGAACCATGGTTATGATACCAATGCCAGAGCGTTCACCCTTACTCATGGCACACCTGTAATATATATAAAGGTATCATTGTACGACACGGCAAAGCCAGGAACTTACGCGATCAGGGCTTTCGAACAGACCAGATAGTAATAAGACATGATCGTTCGTAAAGCAATTATTGTTTTTTTTCTTTTGCAGTACCAGGTGTTACACCTGGCGGGCCAGTCGACAGTGAATATAGGGGAGGTTGTGGTAGAAGATAAGGCAATGGCAGAAGGCAGGGAGATAAGAAAGAATTCTGTTACTGGCAAAATAGTGGTTACACGTCGCCATCTGATCGACTTCGGATATTCGACGGCAGGTGATGTAATAAAGAACCTGCCGCTGGTTTATATCGACAGTGTCCCGGGGGTTAACAGGAACGTGAGCATTGCAGGACTTGACAGGGAATACCAGGCTGTGCTGATAAACGGGAAAAAGCCTGCCGGGGGAGAAGATGCCAGGGACCTGAAGCTCGACAGGATACCTGTATCAATGATCGACAGGATAGAGATCAATTACAACAGTCCTGTATCTGAAACGGCTGACGGATCAGCAGGGACTGTTAATATCATATTGAAGGAAACTGTAAAGAGGGAGGGATTTTCTATTCATGCTGCATCTGACCTGCATACGTCAACTACCTCTCCTGGCGTAAAGCTGGAAGCAGGCATGGAGAAAAAACTGCGAACAGGAGATATGGTTGCTTCTCTCTCGTGGAGCGATTATACAAGAGACCTGACCACTACTCTGTCAGACAGATCATCAGGAATTAACGGTGGCTCGGCAGATGAGACCAAAACTTCTGTTCTGGCAGCAAATCTTGCATATAATCTGCCTGTTACTTCATTCTCAACACTTAATATGCATGGATTTTTCAGTTGGTTCGACGAGGATGATACAGAGCAGGCTGATGTGAAGAGAAGAAAGGACGGGACACTCAATATTCGTGACAGCTACACTTTCAATGATAAACTGAGGTACCTTTTCACCTGGAATACCGATTATAAATATAAAAAGGATAATAATGAGTTTGCCATTGGGGCAGGATATTCAACAAATTTTGAGCAGAGGCATAAAGACCAGACCAGTGAGAAGAGTACATATACAGAAGAGGCAATGGAATATGAAGACCAGGATAATTACAGTGTTACAGGTGAAGCCGGCTACACCAGGAGAAATATTTTTGCGGGACAGTTAACCGGAGATCTGAAGATCAGTTCAGGCATCTCTTATAACCATAGGACAACAGGCAGGCAAAATGCTGACCGGCCTGAAGGATACCTGTTGTGGGATGTTATCGATGAATCATATACACTGGATGAGACAATTGCTTTCATGGTGGCAGAAATGAGAATGGATGCCGGCAGTAACTTTCAGTTTGTGCCCGCTTTGCGGTATGAATATTCCTTCGGGGGATTCGAAACAGATTCTGAAAAAGGGAATATCGGTTATAGCCATCTGTCTCCTTCATTCCATGTCAGGTGGTCAGCCGGAGAGATGAATGTGGTCACAGCAGGTATTGCCAGGCATATCAGCCGTCCGGCATTCATGAGCATGGTCCCGATCGCTAAGATCAAGATAAACAAGGATGTGATTGAAACAGGGAACCCCGATCTTGTTCCATCCAGGACTATATCAGTAAATATCGGTGATACGTGGTATTATAGTGAACGATCCCATATATCCGTAAATGCATATTTCAAGTATGTAAGGGATATGATCACACTTTCGTATACTGGTATCGATAATGATACCGGGTACAATGTTTACATGTTCAATAATATAGATACAGCCAGACTTTATGGGTTCTATATCGATGCCAGGACAGATATGTCAAAGCTGTTAGCAGAGGGACTGTCTCTATATACAAGCTATTCATACCTGGGTTCATCGGTAAGGAGTGCAGTGACAGGAGGTATGGTAAGGATCGATGACCAACCGGCCCATCTGTTATCTGTAAAGATTGATTATCTGAACACTTCAGGGAAGTTTAGTATTTCCCTTGGCGGAAATTATAACAGTCACAGGTTAACAAACCCTGCCATTTCTGATGATGGTACGGTGCTGGCTGCAGCTGACGAGAAGGGTTATCTTGAACTTGCAGGAAGGGTGAAATTTTATATTGGCAGATCAGCAAGTGTCTATATTTCGGGAGACAACCTTCTGGCAAAGCCAGTAACTGTAGTCCAGGGAGCAATAACGGAGAAATTCTACCCGGGAGCGACTTTCAGGACCGGACTAAATATATTTTTTTGAGAATGAAGATATTCGTGGGATTCGATGACACAGATACCCTTGATTGTGGAAGGGGTACGGGTAAGCTGGCCCGGTGGTTTGCCGGCAAACTGCCAGGAGATTGTATTTCGCTTGGTGTGGTAAGGCAACAGCTCCTCTTTTCAGAAAATATACCAATGACCTCCCATAACAGCTCCCTCTGTGTTATTGTTGAGGCTCCTGAGCGATCATATGTCGCTAGCCTGACAGAAATAGCCATCAGGCATATCAGTGAAAATTTTGTCGTAGGAAGCGACCCGGGATTATGTGTTGCATCCGAAGGAGATATATGCCTGCCGGAGCTGGCTGAGTTCGGATTGAGGTGCACATATATGCATGTAAGGAAAGAGGATGCTGCTGAGGCGGCCGGGGATAGCCACCTGTCAGAACATGGCGGAACAGGAATGGGAATAATTGGGGCAGCAGCAGCAGTCGGACTTACATGGAAAGGAGACAGCGGCAGGTTCGTCGAATATAAAGGTATAAGGGAATTAGATGAGATTACCAGGGTTGACGTACTTACAGATATGGGTATAACAGTATTCTCGGTCAACAGGCATGGTGAGATCCCTGCTCCAGCCGATCTTGTCAATAATTCTGGTTCACTCCGTCCAAGGCTGTTTGCCGGCAGGGTTGTCCTGCCGGTAATAAGTGCAGGGGACAATATATGGAGCACTATAAATGAAAAAACGGAATACCGTAAATGAAAAAGGAAGACAGGATCGATACAGGAAAAGCATTCAGTCTCCTCTGGAGATACCTGGCAATGCAAAAAGGCAAGATAGGAGCAGGGGTAATGGCAACCATTATGATCGGTGTAATGGAACTTCTGACAGGAGCCTTTCTTAAGTTCCTTACCAATACGGTTACAAAAATAGAAGGCGTCAGGGCGGGCGGAGAAGAACTGAAGATCCCTGTGAAACTTAATCTTGACCTGGACCTGATTGGTCAGAAACTGGGAATTATCGACAGGGTCCTTAAGGGTCCGGCTGAGATATTCAGAGGTATCCTTATCATCTCCCTGGTTTTCTTCATGCTATACCTGCTGCAGGCATTGTTCCAGTATGCAAGAGAAGTATATATGAATCTTGCAATAGAAAGGGTGCTTCAGAAATTCAAATCGGACATTTTCAGGACTATACTTGGAGCGCCGGTGAGGTTTTTCAGCAGGAATGCTACCGGCGACCTTATATCCAGGGTCACCTATGACGCGGCAGTACTGACCGATACGATAAATATACTAATCGAAATTTCAAGGACGTTCATATATATAGTGATGTTCGTACCGGTTATGTTTTTCATTAACAGTCGTTTTGCGCTTTTCACTGTGATATTCTTCCCTGCATCGTTCATTATTATCAGATATATTGCAAGGATCATAAAAAGATCGAGCAAGGATGTTTCCGATAATGTTGGTGATTACACTGCCTTCATGGAAGAAAGGATCAACAGGCAAAGGCTTATTAAGACCACGGTTAATGAGAAAACCGAACAGGGCAGGTTTGATGACCTGGTGGAAAAGAATTACCAGTACAGGCGGAAACTGATCCTTCAGCGTTTTTTCCTGAAACCTTCGAACGAACTGATGGGGATGATGGTTCTGGCTGTCCTTTTTATCTTTTTCAGCAAACACCTGCTGGCCGGCGAATCGAACATCGGGGACGTCGCATTTTTTCTTTACCTGGTAAAAGAGTGCTTTAAACCGGTAAAAAAAGTCGCACAGGCTGTGGGTGACCTGAATATGGCACTTATAAGCACTGGCAAGATAGAAAGGCTTTTTGAAACAGAGCAGGAGAGAAGCGGATCGGAACAGATACTGGGAGATAAGGTTATTAATGAACTTGAAGTGAGGAACCTGGATTTTTCATACAACGGAAAGCCGGTGATCAGCGGGCTATCATTAAAGTTGTCCCGGGGTGAACGGGTAATAATCACCGGTGAGACAGGGGCAGGGAAATCGACCCTCTGTTCCCTGTTGTGCCTTCTTAACGAACCTTCGCCCGGCTCGGTAATGCTGAACGGCACCGATATTAATAAATTCCCTCTTTCGGAAGTTAGACGAAAAGTGGTCCTTGTAACAGGAGATATGCCGTTGATACCTGGAAGCATCATTTCAAACCTGTTCTATGGAAATAACGGAACACCCGATGATCTTGAAAGATACAGGAGAATCCTTCCCGGTTCGGTATTTACAAGTCCTGATACTGTTATTAACGGCTCAGAAACGATCCTGACTTCAGGTGAAGCACGAAAGATTGCCCTTGTAAGGGCTTTTCTCTCGCAGCCGTCGGTCCTTTTACTTGATGAGGCATTCAGTTATCTCGATGAGGATGACATCAGGCAGGCCATCGATCTGATACCTGCGGGTACTATAACTATTATAGTAAGCCGAAACAGGGTAGTACTTGAAAGTGGTTCAATGATCATGGTGATGAAAGATGGGAAGCTTACCCCGTCAACTTAACGGTGATCATTTCCCAGTTCATCCCTCAACAGGATAACATTGTTTTCAAGCATTCCCAGGTACACAACCGACCAGCTTGTCCAGTTATCTATGAACACTTTCTGGTACCAGGAAAGTGAATCATTATTCCCGGTTTTAAAATTAAAAAGGTTGCTTGCTGTTTCTGCAGTAATATAATCATCCCCGGTTGCGGCGATTGCTGCAATGAAATTCTGTAAACTTTCTTCAAGCTGCATGCCAAGACTTTGATTATCTCCCCTGAGCATTACTTCATTCACCAGGTT
>JBJKPH010000447.1:0-6494 GCA_046706585.1 Bacteroidales bacterium
ATTACCAGGGAGGATGATAAAAATCTGGCAGAATGGTTCTGCAACATTTACAACCAAGCCTGGGCAGAATTCGAGGGGACATCAGTATTTACAACAGCACATGCCAGGGCATTGATAAAATCTCTTCGCCCTATCTGGGACAGGCGGCTGATATGGCTTGTCTTTTATAAGGGTGAGCCTGTTTCGTTCATGGTAATGGTCCCGGAATTGAACGGGATTATCAAAAAGCTCAATGGCAAACTGAACTTACAGGGTAAATTAAGATTTTTTTATAACCTTAAAGTGGCCCGCAATGCTGATTCTGCGAGCGGACTGATTTTTGGTGTGACTCCCGGTCATCAGGGCAGAGGGCTGGAGGGAGCTATAGTAAGAGAATTTGCCATTATGGCACTAAAGCCGTCATTCCCATACCGCAATATCTATTTCACATGGATAGGTGACTTTAATCCGGTAATGATGAAATTACTGGACCAGATCGGAGCCAGGATTGTCAGTACACATGTCACATACCGCTACCTTTTTGACAGAAAAGCTGCTTTTACAAGGTACTCTCAGGTTAACAGGTAAATAAAAATGGTGATCTCCGTCATCCTGTATTGATGATCTATATTACCGGTTCAAGTGAGGAACATCACTAAATTAATGCCCCCGGATTATTATTTGCAATTACCTTTATATCAGTTATTCCGGTCAAGGCCAACTGGCCCCGGCCTGACCAGAACGTTAAAGCTGAAAGGCGGTCAATGGTTCTTTACAAAGAGTTAGGTTTATTTCTACAGGATTCATTCCAAATTACAAATTCATTTCCATTCGACAGTCTGGTTGTTAGGGTTTGCGACCGCCTTTCTTTTTAAAAAAATATTCCAGGGAGTTTATAGATTCAGGTTAAAGATTGGGAAAGCAGATTTAAGAGCAGATAGCATTTTGGCACGCTATTTGCTCTTTACTTTATACAGGCAATCTCAAACATATACCTCTTTAAGTAAGGGCAGCCAGGTCAAAATAAGGCCTGGCTTTTATTTTGTGGACGGTGCGGTGGTACGATGGTACAACGGTACTGCGGATGTAGCCGATATCCTGTGCTCCCCCTTTGAACCGAGGCTTGAGAATCAGGCCGAGCTCGACGACCTAAGGGAGTCAACGGGGTCAGGATCAACCAGCAACCAGCAGCTAGAAAGCCCTATAACCTATAATCTCCCGAACATCCTTTATGGTTTTTGAAGCACTTTCGCGGGCTTTATCACGTCCGTCGGCAACCACGCGGGCTATATAGCCGGGATCTGCGAGGATAGCTTCAATTTTCTCCCTGATCGGTGACGTGAACTTAATAATATCTTCGGCAAGTTGTTTTTTCATATCGCCATACCTGATCTCGCAGCTGGCATGTTTTTCCCTGAAGTATTCGATCGTTGAGGGCTCCGATACAACATCCATTATGGCGAACAGGTTCCTTACCGGTTCGGTAGGTTTCTGATTCTTCCTGGTGGGTCCGGTGTCGGTAACTGCTCTCATTACCTTTTTTCTTATTGATTCAGGTGATTCGGCAAGAAAAACCCCGTTCCCCTCGCTTTTACCCATTTTGCCGGTACCGTCGAGGCCCGGTATCTTAATAAGTTCGGAACCGAAATTATAAGCCTCGGGCTCAGGGAAGTAATTGACATTATACATGGTATTGAAACGCCTGGCAAAACGCCGCGTCATTTCGAGGTGCTGTTCCTGGTCTTTACCAACCGGCACTTTGCTGGCACGATGGATAATAATATCGGCTGCCATCAGTACAGGGTAGGTCAGTAATCCGGCATTAACATTATCAGGTTGTTTCCTTACCTTTTCCTTGAATGAGGCTGTACGCTCAAGTTCTCCCTTGTAGGCATTCATATTGAGCATAAGATAAAGTTCGCAAACCTCAGGGACGTCGCTTTGGACGAAAAGAGTGGCAACATCCGGATCGATACCACAGGCAAGGTATTCGGCAAGCACCTGTCTGATATTTCCATGCAGGTCGCCGGGTTTAGGATGTGTGGTAAGAGAATGATAATCTGCTATAAAGAAATAACATTTGTTCTCATATTGCATCTTAAGAGCATTCCTGACCATCCCGAAATAATTGCCCAGGTGGAGATTCCCTGTAGACCTGATACCACTTACTACCGTGTCCATTATATTAAATTTGTTTTCACGGCAAACGTACCTTTTTTTTAAGAGAACGGCAAACGACGAACGGCAAACGGCAAACGGTCTTGAAAGGTCAGTTACCTGCTATTTCGATCGTGCAATTATCAGTTTCTGCAGCATTGATGAAAGTGCAATACATTCTTCTTCAAGTTTTTCCGTAGTTTCTGAAGTAATGTAACCAATTTCTCCAGCAATAATAAGTTGTGTATACAGCTCAGCAGAAGAACCTTTAGCTATGTAGAAAAATCGTTTTGCAAGTTTATCTGTTCCAGACTCATCTCCCTCTGCTATATTACTTGGAATGCTTAAAGCAGACCTTCTCATCTGGCTGGTAAAGCCAAAATCCTTCAGAAAGAATCCTTCAGAAGTCAATCTGTAAATTTCTACGACTAGGTCTTTAGACCTTGTCCATACTCTAAGTTCTTTAAAATTACTCATAACAGATGCATTTTAATAAGGCATTTATTTCCACAGCCAATATACAAAAAACCTGCCTTTAACCTTTTGTCGTTAGTCGTTCGCCGCTTGCCATCAATCAATAAATTAACTTTTCGTATCTTTACGGCCATAAGATTCAAATATGGAGACAACCCGCCAGAAGAAGATTGCCAGGCTGATACAGAAGGAGCTTGCGGAGATGTTACGGCAGCGAACAGGAGAACTGGCACCGGGAAAAATGATAACTGTTACAACCGTAAGGATAAGTCCCGACCTGTCGCTGGCAAAAGTCTATCTGAGTATATTCCCGTCGGAGGGAAGTGAGGATATTCTCAATAACATAACTGGTGCTACGCGTACAATAAGGCACGATCTGGGGCAGATAATAAGAAAACAGATACGGATAATTCCGGAACTGGCATTCTTTATTGACGACAGCCTTGATTATATAGATAATATTGATTCTCTTCTTTCGTCACAGCCATGAAGTATGATCCTGTAAAGAACCGACTGGGTCAGTTTTTCAACAGGACCACCTGGCTCAGGAAACTGTTTTATCTGCTCCTGGACATATTGCTTCTGAGGACATGGCATGTACGGCGGGCGATCAGGAAATTTGCCGTATCACACACGGGCGAGCGGGTAATACTCGATGCCGGGTCGGGCTTCGGACAATATACATGGCGAATGACCAGGATGAACCCAAAGTGGTCGATAGATGCCGTTGACATCAAGCAGGAACAACTGGATGATTGCAGTGCTTTTTTCAGCAGGGCCTGTCCCGGAAGAAAAGTCACTTTCAGCTATGCCGATCTCACAGGTTACTCGGCCGAAAACAGGTATGATATGATATTATCGGTTGACGTAATGGAACATATTGAAGAAGACAGGCAGGTATTTGCCAATTTCCATAACTCGCTTAAGGATGATGGCTGGCTGATAATATCGACACCATCTGACAGGGGAGGTTCAGGGGTGAACCACGACCACCAGGAATCGTTTATCGACGAACATGTCAGGGACGGATATCCTGTTGGGGAAATAAAGGAGAAGCTTGAGGATGCCGGGTTCAGTAAAATAACTACAGGTTATACTTATGGATTGCCGGGAAGGATCTCATGGGTGCTGTCGAGAGATACCGGTACTGATGGTCAACCGCTCTTTCCTGGCAGGAATAATTCTGCCCGTCTGGTATATCATAGTAATGCCGTTTGCGCTTATCCTGAACACGCTGGATCTGATCACCAGACACAATGAAGGCACTGGCCTTCTCGTTATAGCAGTAAAATAAGCAAGCAAGTTAACAGGTGAAACTGTCAGTATATATAGCACGCCGGTACCTCTTTGCAAAAAAGTCGAGGAATGCCATTAACGTAATATCAGCCATTTCGGTTGCCGGGGTAACGGTGGGAACAATGGCTCTTATTATCATTCTGTCGGTCTTTAACGGACTTGAGGGTATGGTAAAGTCGATAATCGGCACATTTGACCCCGATCTTGAGATAACTGCCGTAAAGGGGAAAGTGTTTATTCCTGATGAAGAGAAGCTTGTCAGACTTGGAGAGATAGCAGGCATAGAGGATTATTCGATGGTACTTCAGGAAAATGCGTTGCTCAGGTATGATGATAAACAATATATATCTACGGTAATGGGTGTGGAGGACGATTATGACAAGATAACCGGACTCGACAGCACAATGTGGGATGGAGAATTTGTATTAAGGGGCAGTAACGGTCGCGAATATGCCGTTGTAGGAATGGGAGTCGCCAACAACCTGGGGATCGGGCTTAATTTTCTTACGCCACTGAATATCTACGTTCCTGTCAGAACAGCCGATCCGAGAACAATGAATGCCTCAAATGCATTTGTAAGGAAGTACCTCTTTCCGTCGGGTATATTCTCGGTTGAGCAGGAATATGATTCGAGGCATATTTTCGTGCCGATATCGATGATGCGTGAATTACTGGAGTATGACAGGGAGGTAAGTTCAATACAGGTAAAATTTTCACCCGCGACAGAGGCCGGGATGGTTCAGCCCCAGGTCGAAGAACTTTTTGGTAAAGACTTTTCAGTGAAGAATAAATACCAGCAGCAGGAGCTTTTTTATAAGGTGATGAGATCGGAAAAGCTGGCGATATTTGTTATACTTTCATTTATCCTGCTTATTGCCTCGTTCAATATTATCGGTTCGCTTACCATGCTGATAATAGAAAAGGAAAAAGACATCGGGATCCTTCGAAGCCTTGGGGCCGGGAACAGGCTGATATCCAGAATTTTTCTCTTCGAGGGATGGCTAATATCGGTTATCGGGGCAGTGGCCGGGCTTATACTGGGGTTTATTGTTTGCTGGATACAAATGAAATTCGGAATAATCAGACTGCATGGCGACACACTGATAATGGATTCATACCCGGTGGCCATGAAGCTGGTTGATTTTGCTGTAGTGCTGGTTACCGTGTTGCTGATTGGATTCTGGGCAGCCTGGTATCCGGTAAGGTATATATCAAGGAAATATCTTTCAAAAAACAGGAAATGAGCCAGGAAAAGAAAATTAACAGGTTTACCAGCTGGCTGCCGGGGATTGCAATGATCATTCTCGCAATGACAGCGAACGGATGTTTCAACGAAGATTCAAATATTGAGAAACCTGAGGTGTTTATCCCACAGAACAAAATGACAGAGATAATTTATGATCTGTCGGTCGCTGACGGGCTCCTGAACAATCCCAGGATTAGAAGCGATTTCAGGGATAAAGACTCCGTTCAGAATTACATGGATGTTATTGAGCACTACGGGTATACAAAGGAGATCTTTGATGAGAACCTGAATTACTACTTTGTAAAAACACCGAAAACGCTTTCGTCAATTTACGAGAAGGTCCTTTCAGAGATCTCGATGAAGGAAGCTGAACTGATGAAAAAACAGGAGCCTGAGCCTCAGGAAAAAAAGAATCTGTGGCCTCTGAAAAGCACATACAATTTACCTGATTATGGTGTCACTGACAGGCTGGAATTCTCGGTTCCGCTTGAGGGCCCGGGAGTATATACACTTAAATTCCAGCTGAATTTGTTCGATGATGACCAGAGTATTGATCCCCGTACGGTATTAATGTTCTGGAAAGCCGACACTACTGAAAATGGAGTAACACAGATGTGGGATACCATACATCTTAAGAAAACGGGCAAGTACGAAACACTTGAGATATCAAAAGAGCTTACCGATTCAACATTCACAGAGTTAAAGGGTTTCCTTCTGGACAATGCACCGCAGCAAGGCCGCTGGGAGAAACACTTACATATTACCGGTATATCACTAACCAGGAGCGACCCGGAGAAAGAACCTGATAAAGACAAATAGAAAATGAAAAGGTTTTCGGCCCAGTATATCATAACGGGGTCAGGTGATATTTTAAAGAGAGGAATTATAACCACCGACGATAGCGGAATTATAACAGAGATAACCGACACCGGAGGTATTTTAACCGAATCAGCTTCAACGCCCTTTTACAACGGGGTAATTGTCCCCGGTTTTGTAAATTGTCACTGCCATACCGAACTCTCACTGATGAAAGGTTATGCTCCCAGGCATACCGGACTGGCTGATTTTATAAGGGAAGTGCAGAATGGAAGGCCTGCGGGAGCAGATGCTGTACGGTCAGCCATGAGCGCCGACAGGGAAATGCAGAACGGGGGAACGGTAGCATGCATTGATATATGCAACAGTGACCTGTCGTTCGAAATGAAGGAGAGAAGCCCTATTCATTATATCAATATGCTCGAAGTATTTGGTATCGATCCGGGAAAAGCAGAAAGACGTATTGATGAGGTTACTGCACTGGAGGAAATTGCAGCAAAACAACACCAGCCATACTATATTACAC
>JBJKPH010000448.1:0-5185 GCA_046706585.1 Bacteroidales bacterium
AAGCCTGCTGTTAAAAGGGTTATCCTGGATACATCTATATCGCTGGTAATGATGACTACAACCCCTGTAAACCCTCCACCACGGGGATACATTAAAAAAGGAACTGATCCTTTTTCAAGCCCGTTTGATGAGAAACCCTTCGGGTAGGCACAGATTATCGCTGAGTACGCAGATTTCGCAGATAAACTAATCAGGACCTGGCATAGATGCCGGGTCTTTTTGTTATGGCATGGACTGGTGCGATGGTGCGGCGGTGCGATGGTGCGACGGAAGCTGGGAGAGGGGGAGAGGGAGAGAGGGTGAATGTAGCGGAGAGCAATTGTTTGATCCCCCTGGGAGCACTGTAAGAAGCCCTGACTGCGGAGCAGTCAATAAATTGTAAATCAACCCCATGCTCCATGTAATAAAGAAGAACCCACCCCAAACCTTCGTCCGCATACTTGCGGACTTCGGCCTTCGACCGACATAGTCGGCTACGGCCGACGAAGTCGGCTGGCAAAGCTAACCCCACGCAAAGCGTGGCAGGCTCTCCCCACCTTCTCCGCCGTTCGGCGGATTCGGTGGGCGAAGCAAGGAGTGGAATAATATCGGAACCAACAACCTTTCGCCTTACGCCGTATGCCTTTTGCCGAAACCAATGAAAAATTGTAGTCTAGGATAAAAGAATTGTAGTTAACCCTATAGATTGAAAATATTTATGTATATTTGCAATAGAAATGCAATTTAACATAAAGTATGATCCCGCGAAGAATAAGTGAGCACCTTTACAGGATGCTCCAGAAATTTCCTGTGGTTTCACTGACAGGACCCCGGCAATCGGGAAAAACAACTCTCCTCCGGGAGATATTTATGGACTATAAATATTTCAACCTTGAACGTATGGATACCAGGGAAATGGTCCTGGCCGATCCTGCAGGATTTCTGGAAAGCGCCGGGGAAAAGGTAATTATCGACGAAGCTCAGAATGCACCCCTGTTATTCAGCTACATCCAGGTATTGTCAGATGAAAGAAAAACAAACGGACAGTATATCCTGTCAGGATCACAAAGCTTTATGCTTAGCAATAATATTTCACAGTCGCTGGCAGGAAGGGTACATATAAGTAACCTGCTTCCTTTTGATATTACAGAACTAAAACAGGTATGCAGGGAGGATCTTAAGCAGACTATCCTGAACGGTTTCTATCCCAGGGTTCACGACCAGAACATCAGGCCTGATGAATTCTATCCCTCCTACCTGCAGTCATATATTGAAAGAGACATAAGAACCCTGAAGGCTATCGGAAACCTGCAAACTTTTTCACGTTTCCTGGGTCTCTGCGCAGGACGTACCGGACAAATACTGAACCTAAGCTCTCTTGCCAATGATGCCGGGGTTGCGGTTAATACCGCTAAGTCATGGCTTTCACTGCTTGAAGCAAGCTATATAATCTTTCTTCTTCAACCTTATTACAGGAATTTTAACAAGCGGATAATAAAATCCCCAAAACTATATTTTTATGACACCGGAGTGGCTTCATCCCTGTTACGCATACAGAATCCCGACTCATTGTCAACCCATTACCTGTATGGCTCTCTTTTTGAGAACCTCGTAATCAGCGAGATAATCAAATGCCAGGTGCACGCAGGAAAACGGCCTTCGGTATACTATTTCAGGGAAAGCAACGGGCTGGAAATAGACTGCATAGTGGAGAAAGGGAATGATATTGTTGCCCTGGAGATCAAAGCCGGTGAGACCTTTACCACAGATTACCTCAGGAACCTGAAGCTGCTTGCAAAAGAACCGGCATTCGAAAATGCCAGGAAAATGGTAATATATACCGGTAAGGAAAAGAGCAGGATAAATAACATTGATGTTATCAACTGGGAAGGATTCGACGGTGAGATTGAGGGAGTGGCAGAGGAAGCGTAGAGAGGAGAGAGCCGGAAATCGGTGATCGGTTTTGGTGCGACGGTGCGACGGTACGACGGTGCGACGGAAGCTGGGAGAGGGGGAGAGGGAGAGAGGGGGAATGTAGCGGAGAGCAATTGTTTGATCCCTCCGGGATCACTGTAAGAAGCCCTGCGACTCCCCCGGAGTCGTATTTTCGTTTATGCAGCCATGTTACAAATGTATGATCCCTCCGGGATCTGTATTAAAAAACGACCGCAGAGCGGTCGCAGAATTGTAAACACGGAAAATAGCAAGATCTCTACGACTCCAGAGGAGTCGAACAATTGTAAACCCACCTTCTCCCCCGTTCGTCTTTCGTTCCGTTAGCCTTATTCCATGCATTCCAAATAACCATAGACTATAGTACATAGACAATGCAACGGCAATATCCGGCCCGGGTGTTACCAATTCTGAACCAATAATAAAATTTAGTGTTTAATTAATTGGAAAATTTATACTATTTTTGATATATTGCTATAACGCAACTATTTAACCTGCAAACCTGTCTTATATAAATAAGTATCATCCGGAGTTATGAATCTTAAACACATTTTGATAATCCTCGTTCTGTTCGCCGGACTGGATCTTGAAGCCCAACCCCCCGAGACAATTTACCTGGGGAATGTTGTAAAGTCGGGATATGATAACGATGTTTCATACGGTCCTTTTGATCTGGGTTTTAACTTTACCTATTTCGGGAACAGTTACAGCCAGTTCTATGTGAATTCCAACGGAATGATCCTGTTCGGTGCAGGATCAAACAGTCCGCTTGAAGTTTCTATACCTGATGCTTCCGCTCCCAATAATTTTATTGCTGCCTTCTGGGATGATCTGGCTGTTGATCCTTCAGGAAGGATATTGTATACTACCATTGGTTTGTCTGGAAATAAAAAATGTATTATCCAGTTTAAGAACATGATCCTCTGGAATCCCGCGGGCTATATGGGTACATTCTCGGTTATCCTCTATGAATCATCCAATATAATCCAGGTGCAATACCGTCTTATAGTCGACCAGATAGCTACAAGACCTCACGGGGGCAGTGCAACAATAGGAATTGAAAATGCTGACGGAAGCGCCGGAGTTCAATATGCCTATCATATAAACGACGCTGTTCAGACGAGCAGGGCAATATCATTTACACCATCGGGAAGCACATATAACCTGAACACAAGTGCTATCTATGAAGGTGTATTCCTTACAACAAATCTGAGTCTGCCCGAACCTGCATATGCCGACCTGGCTAGTCCTCCACAGGACGCAATAATAGGATCGGATTATACTTTCGAATGGTCGGCTGCAGATTACGCCAATTCATATGCCCTCCGGATATCAAACAGATCAGATCTGTCAGGCGCCCAGGTATATTCTGCCGGAAATAGTCTTACTTATGATGTTACCGGTCTGACACTCGATACAACATATTACTGGGGAGTATTCGCATCCAACAATACGGGTACCACATGGTGCGAAATAAAACGTTTTACAACTACCTCAGCGCCTCCCCTGGCCACAATCCCCCAGACAATCTGGACAGAAGAGGGACAGGATAAAACAATAAAACTGAATTATTCAGGAGGTGATGCCAGCGCCAAAACTGCATATATAACCGCCCTTCCGGCCCAGGGGCAGCTTTACCAGTACAGCGGAGGAGTAAGAGGAAATATTATCTCATCCGTTCCGGAACTTGTAACCGATCCCGGAAGGAATGTGATATATGCCGCAACAGGAACATATGGAACCGGAGCAGGTAATTTCAATTACCTGATGCACGACGACACAGGCGATTCCCCGGAGGGAACGATCACTGTCAACGTAAGTCCCACGGGAATCCCGAATGTGCTGTATGTGGCAAAAGGACCCAATGTAGAGATACAACTCGACAGGCTGATGAATGACCCGGCAGGTAAACAGGATCAGTTCGAAGTAACGGTAAACGGCAACCCGGCGACAATATCATCAGCATCTCTCAAAGAAGGCGATCCCTATACAATACTTCTTACCCTGGCAACACCCCTGACAGGAACAGAAACGGTCCTGGTTTCTTATACACAGGGCGATGTAACCTCCACCTCTGGCGGTTTCCTGCTTTCATTCAGCGATCAACCTGTTACACTGACTGCCCAGACCATAGCCTTTTCTGCAATCCCCGATACCGAGTACGGAACTGCAGATTTTAGTCCCGGAGCAACAGCCTCCAGCGGTCTTTCGGTAACCTACTCCAGTTCAAACCTCCCGGTAGCTACAATTGAGTCAAACAAAATCCATATTATAACCCTTGGAACATCAACAATAACCGCAAGACAGTCAGGAAACGCAACATACGCCCCGGCAAGGTATGAAAGAAATTTTACCGTGATCAAAGGGAACCAGCTGATCACCTTTAGTACCCTGCCTGATAAGACATACCTGGATGCTGATTTCAGTCCAGGAGCTACGGTTAATTCAGGACTTAACATCACCTATTATTCAGATAATGCCGATGTTGCAATCATTATATCCGATAAGATTCATATCGTAGCTCCGGGGACAGCAAATATAACTGCATCTCAGGCTGGTAACAGTCTCTGGAACCCGGCCGTGGATGTTTCCCGGTTACTTACTGTTAACCAGGCCGACCAGACGATAACATTCAGCGCCCTGTCAGCAAAAACATATGGCGATGCCGACTTCGACCTGGCTGCAACTTCAACATCAGGCCTTACAGTGACCTTTACCAGTGATGATCCGTCGGTGGCAACCGTTACCGGAACAACTGTACATATTACAGGTGCTGGTAGTGCCACGATCACTGCCTCGCAGGCAGGAGATACAAACTATAATGCCGCACCGGACGTGCCTCAAACACTTACGGTAAATAAAGCCGAACAGACAATTACTTTTGATCCGTTGGCAGGTGTGACCTATGGATCTGCGGATTTGCCGCTGACAGCTACTGCTTCCTCCGGTCTGACAGTCACATACACCAGTGATGATCCTTCAGTTGCCTCTGTTAACGGGACCTTGCTGGAGATCAACAAAGCCGGCAGCGCAATCATAAATGCATCACAGGATGGTGATGCAAACTACAATGCAGCCACACCGGTACCACAGACGATTACAGTAAGTAAGGCAGATCTTACCATTACGGCGGATAATCTTTCAAAGGAGTTTATGACGGTCAACCCGACACTTACCTTTTCATATTCCGGATTTGTTAACGGGGATGATAATACATTGCTGGATGTCCTGCCAACTATAAACACCACAGCCC
>JBJKPH010000449.1:0-7446 GCA_046706585.1 Bacteroidales bacterium
CCCTTCTGGTCACAGTTTCATCTTTAAAATCAACCAACAACCTTGATAAGGTTTCCGGTGACATTTCCTTGAATCCTTCGTATGTGATCTCGGCGGTTAAGGGTGATGTTACCCTTGCGGACCTGATAACTCCTTCAGACACTCTGGTAGTGGATGAAAATAATGCACTTAAACTTGTATTTACCAAGGATTCAGTGATCAACTATGGAGTATCTGACTTTTACGATTCATTTCCCGCAACTAATTTTTCGAAAACACTGATACTGGCAGCTCTGGGCTCTCTTGATAATATCAGTGATACAGTTGTAATAGATCCGGGAGCGGATATTAAACTTAAAGAGGCATCCATAATTACAGGAAGTGTTGATTACAATATCACCTCGTGGTGCAATTTTGACGCCAATGTTGATCTTGTTTTCCCGACTATAGAGCGGAATTCACAGCCACTGACCCAGTCGATATCTGTCCCGGCAAACGGGACCGTATCGGGTTCACTTGTACTCGATGGTGTAACAATGTTCCTTGATACCGATGTTTCTGATCCGTACAACAGGATCCCCGTGGAATACAGTGTGTCGACCGGCCCTGTTCTTCCGCCTTACGAATTGTACGACAGTGTAAAAGTTGATATAATGGTAAATGAACCCGATTTTGACTATATGCGTGGTTATTTCGGATATTATGATGAGGAATCAGGAAGGGATACGCTCGAAACAGGTATGGATGAATTATTCTCAAAACTGACCGGGTCGATATATCTTTCAAATCCAATAATCAGGGTTAATTACCTAAATTCCATCGGAATGCCCATAAGGCTGGAAGCAGATGCAATAGGTATTAACAATTCAGGTGAGGAAACCCTTGACCGTGATCCTGTTGATCTTGACTATCCGGTTTCTGTCGACAATCGTGAAGTTTCTTCTTCTTTCGAAATTAATAAGGACAACTCAAAACTACCCGACCTGGTTTCGATGCTTCCTGATAAGATAATATTCTATGGATCAGCCATAGTAAACCAGGCAGGTGAAACCGGCCAGGATAACCTGATATTCGGCGACAGCAGATTTAAGGCCGATCTCGAGATAGAGGTTCCCCTGGAGTTCAGGATAAACGACCTTCAGTTTTCTGATACTACCGATAATTTTCTTCAGAACAGCGATCAGGAAGGTCGCAACCCGATTGATATGCTGAGCCAGCTGAAAGTGGACATGTATGTTAACAACGGATTCCCGCTGGGAGGCAATATTTCAATCCAGTTGTACGATTCTGTTGCGTCAACAGTTATGGCTACGGTACAAACAGCCGATCTGTTTGAGCCTGCGGATGTTGATGGCAGTGGAAAAGTGACTACACCATCGGAACACAGAAGTTCGATCGAGCTGACACCTGAGTTTCTTGAAGCTGCGCAACTGGCAGACAAGATGATCTTTACCTTCACTCTTTTTACTACCGACCACGGCTCAAAGGATGTGAAGATATACTCCGATTACAATATAGTATTCAAGGCTGCGCTTTCGGTGAAGGCAGATATTAATAATCCTAAATAAATGAGGAGAAGAATGAAAAGGATAATTAAACATATAGGAATACTGGCAGCGATAATCTCACTGCCAGGCATGGTAAGCGGTCAGTACAGCCAGACACAGTACTTCATGAATATCCCTCAGTCGAATATCATCAATCCTGCTTTCAGGCCTTCGTCAAAAGTATTTATCGCATTACCTGCATTATCAAATACATATATAGGTATAAATAATAACCTTCTTACCGTCTCTGAATTTTTTCAGCCTGTTCCGGGTACCGATTCGGTAATGACACTCCTTCATCCCGATTACGACAGGGAGGCTTTTCTCAACAGTCTGGGAAAAACAGGATATATCAGTGCAGAGGTATCAACACAGCTGTTCGGAGTTGGTTTTTCAATTAATAACGACTGGTGGGTTGAACTTGGCCTGTCGGAAAAGGGGATGGTTAGCGGATACATTCCGAGGGATCTCTTCAGTCTGCTTCTTGATGGTAATGAGCAATTCGTTGGTTCATCGATCGATCTGTCGGGCTTTGGCGCCAGGGCTTTCGAATACCTTGAGTCGAGCCTCTCGATCTCGAAGAATATATCCTCCCGGTTACGTGTAGGAGGCAGGGCAAAGCTGCTTTTCGGGGGTGCAGGCACATCACTTGAGGCCAACCTCCTGAAGATAGATGTAAATGAAGATTTTTCTCATACTCTTCATACCGATCTGAGGTGGAATGTAAGCGGTCCGGTGGATGTATATACTAACAGTGATCATATGGTCGACAGCCTTTCGTTCAGGGAAGGCATATCGCCTTTTGATGTTTTACTGAACCCGGGTAATACAGGTTTTGCTTTCGATGCCGGGGCACAGTATAATCTTACCGATCAGATAACATTGACGGCCAGCCTGGTTGATTTTGGATTTATCAGCTGGAAGAAAGAAGCATTTTCACTTTCTGCAAACAATAATTTCTCTTTTGATGGTTTTGATCTGTCAGGAGTTATTGCCGGTGACATGACTTTTGATGATATGCTCAGTCAGTTTACCGATTCGCTTAAAAACTCCTTTATTTTTGAGGAAGGAACAGGAAAATTCACTATGGGCATTCCTGCCAAGCTATTTATTGGAGCATCGTACAGACCGGTAAAATATTTCTCTGCGGGCATTCTCTCGAGAAGCACTTTTAACCAGGGACATATGAACCAGGCACTAAGCCTTTCGGCAAGTCTTTATGCAGGTAATGCGTTTACAACTACACTGACATATACTATGGCCAACCGCAGCTACAGTAATCTGGGATTGGGGATGGCAGTAAAGCTTGGAGCTGTACAGCTATACCTGATATCAGACCAGCTGCCACTTTCATGGGTGAAATTCACAAATAATGAAGGGGGCTTTTCGGGTATCGCACCTAACAGGATAGATTATTTAAATTTCAGATTCGGGTTTAACCTTGTATTTGGAAAGATGAAGGATAACAAGACTGATGCTCCGATGATCATTGAAGAGCAGTAACTGTTTCATCCTCCCGACGGAGGATGAAACTTTTAACATAAAAGCAAAAGAGATATCAGAATAAATAAGACTTATCAAGGGAAGTGTATATAAGGATAATACTGGTTATAATACTGATCTGGTTACTTATAAGGATGTTCAGTCAGTATTTAAGAAGCGGGAACCAAAGTAATCAAAATAATACTGACCCGGGCAACGGGAGAAAAGTATCGAAAGATACCGGGGAATATATCGACTTTGAAGAGGTGGACGACTGAGTCAGGTCCTTTCCCTGAGCTGTTTAGCCAGGTTGTTTGCAAAAACAAAATCATTCAGCGGTGTACATTCTGAATGCAGTATATCGTCGCGTGTTCCTTCCCATCGTTTTTCACCTTCGTAAATGAACACTACTTTCTGTCCGATCTCCATCACCGAATTCATGTCGTGTGTATTTACAATGGTAGTCATATTGAACTCGTGAGTAAGTTCCTGAATCAGCTCATCGATCAGGATAGCAGTCTTCGGGTCGAGACCTGAGTTCGGCTCGTCACAGAACAGGTATTCGGGATTAAGGGATATTGCCCTGGCAATGGCCACACGTTTTTTCATGCCTCCCGACAATTCTGAAGGAAAGAGTTTATTGGCATTCAGGATATTGACCCTCTCAAGGCATACATTAGCCCTCTCGATCTTCTCATCAGCGGGCATGTCGGTGAACATGTTCATCGGGAACATCACATTTTCCTCAACAGTCATTGAATCGAAGAGGGCACTTCCCTGGAAGAGCATTCCAAGCTTTTTCCTGATCTCCTTTTTCCCGTTGAAGTCGAGGTTATTGAACAGGATATCGCCATACCATATCTCACCGCTGTCGGTTTCAAGCAGGCCCACTATCGATTTCAGGAGTACTGTTTTTCCTGATCCGCTTCGCCCGATAATAAGGTTGGTCATGCCAGGCTCAAAGTTCACACTGATGTCCTTAAGCACGGCTGTATTGCCGAATGATTTATTAAGGCCGGTCACTTTTATCATGATAGCAGGAGCTGAGTTAGAATGACATTGAAAAGAAGGATCAGTACGCTGCTGTAAACAACGGCCCTGGTACTGGCCTGTCCCACTTCGAGGGAGCCTCCTGAAACATGGTAACCCTGATATGCTGAAACGGTAGAAATAATGAATGCAAAAAATACCGTTTTAATAATAGAGTATGTAATATAATAAGGTATAAAGGCATACTGAATACCATATATAAATGCCTCGCTTGTAACCACTCCCGATGCGGTACCTGCTATCCATCCTCCCAGTACACCAACTATTATACTGAGCAGTGTGAGCAACGGATTGAACAGAACGGTTGCAATTACCTTTGGCAGTATCAGGTAGGAGGAGGTGTTGACCCCCATCATTTCGAGTGCATCGATCTGTTCGGTAACCCTCATTGTTCCTATTTCGGATGCGATACTTGAACCAACCTTCCCGGCAAGTATAAGGGCCACAACCGTGGATGAAAATTCCAGAATAATCGAATCACGGCAACCGAGGCCAATAAGGTATGTCGGATATATAGGATTTTCAGTATTATATGCCGTCTGCAGAGTAATAACCGCCCCCATGAAAACAGAAATAATTGCTGTAATACCTATTGAGTTTATTCCGAGCAGCACAAATTCCCTCATTGTCTGCCTGTAGTAAACAGACGCTTTTTCGGGACGGGAAAATACCTTTCCCAACATTATAAAATACCTGCCAAGACTTTCGAGGAATTTCATTTGATCTGTTTGAGGAAGTAAAAGTACAAATTATAATGGAATGTTGAAATAATGGAGAGGGGAATAGGAGACGAAGAGTATACTGAGAGAATGGGATAAACGGGGAGTGGGGGCTTTTGTGCGACTCCTCCGGAGTCGCAGTTACTGCGGGACATCCGGGTTACAATTGTGTGATCCCTCCGGGATCATAGTTAGCAGGAAGTCACCCATTCTCCCCTTCTCCGTCTCCTTGCCCATGCCCCACGCCTTAAATGATAAAAATCACCTATCATGTCAAACCTTATTAGCATTTTTAAGCAGAGTTGTTATATTTGTATTACAACCCGTTTAACAGATAATGTAAGCACATGGATAACAGATATATAGTTATCATGGCAGGTGGTGTTGGAACAAGGTTCTGGCCATTGAGCCGTGATAAAAAGCCGAAGCAATTTCTTGATATCCTGGATAATGGGAACACCCTGATTCAGGAAACCTTCAAAAGGTTTGAAGGATTATGTCCGAAAGAGAATATTTACATTGTCACAAATGCTGATCACAGGGAACTGGTAATTGAGCAGCTTGGAATCAGTAGCAAAAATGTGCTTGCCGAGCCGATGAGGCGTAATACTGCTCCTTGTATAGCATATGCTTCTTTCAGGATATTCAATACCAACCCTGATGCGATCATGGTTGTATCACCAGCCGACCATCATATTACAGAGGAGAAAAGATTCAGGGAGGTTATCAACGAGAGTTTTACTTTCGCAAAGGAGAACAAGGTGCTGCTTACACTGGGTATAAAACCTGACCGGCCTGAGACCGGATATGGTTATATCCAGGCTAACACCAGGAAAAAGGTTCCGGGTTACAAGAACCTTATGCAGGTAAAAACATTTACCGAGAAACCCAATAAAGAACAGGCACAGGCTTTTATCGACAGCGGTGATTTTTATTGGAATTCCGGGATATTCATATGGTCGGCAAAGGAGATCATAAATTCTTTCGAAAGGCATCTGCCGGATATATTCACCACTTTTGATGAATACAGGAAATTATTCGGGACTGTGAAGGAGAAGGATGTGATAGGGAGGGTTTATTCCGAATGTTCAAGTATATCGATCGATTACGGGATAATGGAGAAGGCAGACAATGTATATGTTAAATGCGGGAATTTCGGATGGTCTGATCTTGGAACGTGGAGCTCACTATCGGGACACACGCCTGGTGACAGGAAGGGTAACAGTGGTGATATATCGAAGCTTTTTGCCTATGATACCGGCAATACAATTATAAAGGTACCGGATAACAAGATAGTAGTTCTGCAGGGTCTTGATGATTATATTGTGGTTGATTCGGGGGATGCCCTGATGGTGGTCAGGAGGGATGAGGAACAGAGGATAAAGAAGATACTTGACGATATCAGGAAAAAAGAAGGAGAAAAGTATTTATAAAAAAAGGGACGTTGAAAGCAACGTCCCTTTTTTAATTATTGTAGCAGGTTAATATTCCCACAGGTCATGTTCGAAGTCCTGTAAATCCTGTTTTATTCTTTCAGCTTCAAACAACGCTGCTTTACCTGTTTTATACTGGTTTATCTGCCTGTCGTCGTAAACATTCGACTCGGCATAAATTACTCCTGTGAACCGTCTCTGCATAAAGAGGTCGTCATATGATATCCTCTGGGCATCGTTCTCTGTATTATAAGCCTCGTGACGTGCGAAGATATCCCTGAAATCGTTGAAATTGATCCAGAATAACTGAACCCTTGACATACGCTGAAGCTGTGGATCGAAGAATACACGAATAGGGATCAGTCCCATAATTCTTACATCCATCCTTGAATGTTTCTTATCGAAGTACCATTCTTCATACACCAGGTATTGCAGTATCTCGTCCTGTCTGGCCGGGTTAATCAGGACTGTATCCTTCATAGCGCCGCTCATGGTAGGTACCTGGACTGTATCGGCACCACCTCCCATCTTCCTTTCAACATCTGTATAGGTTACGCTAACGTCGTGCATTATCGGATCGAAAGCATTCAGATTGCCTGCTTCAAGTTCACCCAGGATAATACTCGAAAGGCTCATCCTTCCATCAGCAGTGGGATTAAGGGGGTAATAAAGAGGGAGGTTCATTTTTTCCCTCAGGTCGATAAGCCTGTAAATTGCTTTTGACCAGATGACATCTGCCTCCCGGAGGAACGGATATGGTATAGCAGAGTTATCTTCTATTGATTTTTCATATATCCCCCCTGTTGCCTGGCTGAAGCCTGCAGATGAGATCATTAAACCTATTAATCCGACAAGAATTAATTTTTTCATTATATCGCTCTAGTTATTAGTTTATCGTCAAAATGATCGGGGGCAATGGTCTTACCCTTTTATCCGGACCAACGGCCCTGATATCCACAATATTCAGTTTTTGTCCCCTGTTCAGCTGGTCGATCAGTGCTCTCTGCTCTGTAGTTATCCTGTTATTTGATGATGATGCAGACTGGTCGAATCCTCTTACCTGAATTGATACGGTAAACTGTGTTATTGTATATTCAAGGTCAAAGAGGAAGTTCTCGAGTACAGCGAATACTCCGGGTTGAGACAGCGCTACGCTTATAGTAACATTTCCTTCTGAGAGGCCTGCGCACTTGGCTACCGGGTCGGGAATTTTCTGTAGCCTGAATTTATACGGGG
>JBJKPH010000450.1:0-7533 GCA_046706585.1 Bacteroidales bacterium
AAACTGCTACTGTGGCCGGTGAAGCAAGGTATATTTCAGTCTCTTTATTGCCCATTCTGCCTAAGAAATTACGATTTGCAGTAGATATTACACTGAAGCCGTCAGCCGGTATACCCTGACCTGTTCCAAGGCAGGGGCCACAACTGGGAGAAAGCAGGTTTGCCCCGGCTTCAACCAGATCCCTGATTATCCCTTCATCCAGTGCCTGAAGATAAATATCCTTTGATGCCGGAATTACCAGCAATTGAAAACCTTTACTGATCTTTCGCCCGCGAAGAATGTCAGCAGCTATACGCAGATCTTCTATTCTGCCGTTTGTGCATGTCCCAATAAGTCCCTGCTGAACGACCTTTCCTTCCACTTCAGAAAGGCTTTTTATATTATCAACCTGGTGTGGTGCGGCAACAACCGGAAAAACATCACCCAGGTCGATAGTTATTTCCCTGGCATATGCAGCTCCTTCATCAGCCCGGATACCTTCAATATCATCCTGTCCCAGATACTCAGCAAGTATTTTATCTGGCGGGAAAACTGCATTTTTTGCACCCATTTCCGATGCCAGGTTGGCAATTGTCATCCTGTCGGAGACAGTAAGGTTCTTCAATCCGTCACCATGGTATTCGATTGACATATAATTTGCCCCGTCTGATCCTATCATACCTATTATCCAGAGTGAAATATCCTTTGCACACACTCCCGTAGCAAGGCTGCCGGTAAGAGTTATCTTTATCGACTCCGGCACCCTGAACCATGTTTCTCCCCTTTTCCATATGCCTGCTGTCTCGGTCCTGTCGATACCTGCGGCCATGGCATTAAAAGCGCCGGCAGTGCATGTGTGGCTGTCGCTTCCAACAACCAACATTCCAGGTCTTGCATGATATGACATCAGTTGATGACATATCCCGTTTCCAACATCATAGAAATTATTCACACCCTGATCGGAAACTATATCTCTTATCATCCGGTACTGGTTTGCCAGGCTGGCACTGGTTGGAGGTGCATTATGGTCGAGTACAACGAGCAAGCGTGAAGGATCATGTACCCGTGTGCCACCCATTTTCTGGAATGTTTTATAAATACTTGAAGTATTGTCGTGTGTTAATACAATATCCGGTTTGCGAAAGACTATTGCTCCCGCCGGGGCATTGAATAGCTTTTCAACGAATGTTCTGTTTGTCATAATCGTACCTATTATAGTAATCCCCCATTTTTGTATATATCAAGCTGGACCTCATAAAATGGATTGATCATTTTCAGCTTGTTATTAGCCAGGTTTGTTAATTCACCTGTAACAAAGTTGAGACGTATGTTATCGCCGCTTTTCAGTTCAAGATCACTGATGTCACTATATGTCAGAACAGGGAATGCTGCATTAATGGCATTGCGTTCATATATTGCGCCAAACGATTCTGCTATTACCGCTTTTATTCCAAGCGAGATAAAACAGTCCACAGCCTGCTGCCGCGAACTGCCTGATCCGAAGTTTTTGCCTGTAATAATTACATCCCCTTCAGAAGCCCTGGCAGCGAAATCTTCGTATCCCTCAAGGTTATCAAATGTATACTGGCCCATTTCTTCAGGGTTTGTTATTGCCAGGTACCTGTTATGGAAAATCATATCAGTATCAATATTATCCTTAAGTATCAGCCAGCACCTTCCCTCAATCTGGTCGGGTCTTAATACTTCTTTCCGTTTCCTCTTTACCGGCTCCCTTTTTTCTTCACTTTTTTTATAAAACTGAGCAGGTGATCGGGGTATTCTTCCTGGAGTTGTAATATACCCGGCTATTGCCGACGCTGCTACTGTTTCAGGAGAAGCAAGATATACATCTCCCTTTCCCTGTTTTCCGGGGAAATTGCGGTTTCCTGTTGAGATGGTTATTTCTCCCTGTCCGTTCTGACCAACCTGGCCTGCTGCACAACCTGCACATCCGGCATTGGATACAAGAGCACCCGAGTGCTTGAATATTTCCATTAACCCTTCTTTAAGACACATATTCCATATTTCATCTGTCGCGGGAACTATCTTAAGAACTACTCCGGGTGCGACTTTCCTGTCTTTTAGCACTGCTGCCACAGCCCTCATGTCACTGATCCTTCCGTTCGTACAACTGCCGATAAAAGCAGAGTCGATCCTGATATCCTTAACTGAATCAACCGTTGCTGTGTCGTGTGGCTTTCCCGGGAGTGATACCATTTGCTTGAAAAGAGATGCATCAAGATGAAAATCCTGTGCATAAACAGCATCGTCATCGGCATAAGGCGGGTAAAACTTTGATCCGGTACGACTGGAGCAGTAGGATATTATTTCTTCATTTGGAGGAAACAGAATTATTATTGCTCCCATTTCTGTAGCCATAGATGAAATAGTTATTCTTTCATCAAGGCCCAGTTCACTAATTGCGCTTCCATACATTTCTATTGAATATCCAAGAAGTGAATTTGCCCCAAACTCTTTTAGCAGATTCAGGACGATGTCCTTTGCAGTGATATCCTCCGGGATCTTCCCGTCAATAAAGATCCTGACCGATTCAGGCACTTTGAACCATACTTTCCCTTTATTCCATGCCGAGGCTATATCCATATCACCCATACCCTGACCAAAAGCTCCTACAGCACCCAGTATATTGGCATGTGAATCGGTTGAAACGGCTGTTGATCCCGGATATACATACCCCATATCAATAAGGATATGGGTTCCTATCCCCGAATTGATATCATACACCTTAATATCGTTTTCCCGGGAAAAAAGCCTGCACAGATGCTGATTGACCGCATATTTCTGGTCAGATCCCGTAGGATTGCAGTCGAATGTAAACAGGCTTTTCGAAGGATCATCAACCGAAAGACCGTTTTCTTTGAGATTCTTCACTACGTTAGCACCTCCGAAGTCCCTTGCGGCCCTTGCATCAATCAAAACATCAACAATATCACCGGGTTTAACACTCCCTGATTTTGAATGTGATGAAATAATTCTTTCAATAATATTCATGCCCATTTTCAGATTCTTTTCAGATAATACCTTTTATACAAAGTTAATATTATGCCGGTATTCCGGTAATGCCGGGAGATCAAAATTAATTTCAGGTAAAAGAGATACTTTAAAAAATTTCTTTAATGAAATTCTTGTAATTTGTGCTATAAAGCATTATATTTGCAATTGAAGCTCATGCTATTGGCATAAGAGGAGAAGAAGAAGAAATGGTGTGGAAGCTCAGGATTGTATTGCAGACATTGACTTTCACAACAGGGCCTTCGCACAGAAGTGACCCTTCTTTTATCAGACAGTAGATTCCGGGATATTCTAGTTTATTAGAACCCGTTCCCTGAATTTCACATCAACTTCTTTCTCCTCTTTTCTTTTTATAATCAAAATCAATATCCATATCTGCTGGTAACGAATTGAATTGTTTCCTATCTTTGCGTCCTGAAAATATTCTGATAAGGAATATTCGCCTGGGCAGGAGAGCACATATCTTGTATGAAGACACATATCAGGAAACGGGAGAAAAACAGTGAGCTGATCATATTGTTCGGGGGATGGGGAACCGATCATAATGCATTCCTGCCACTCTGTACCGAAGATCATGACCTGATTATGTTCTATAATTATTCAGCTGACGAACCCCTGATATTACCGGATTTCAAGACATACAGTAAAATCACACTCATAGGATGGTCTCTCGGTGTATGGGCAGCCGAATATTTTGCCGGCTCTATTTCATTTAAGCCCGATCTGTCAATAGCCGTAAACGGAACTCCCCTGCCTGTTGATAATATTTACGGAATTCCTCTTCATATTATTGAAGGTACTTTAAATAATATCAACGAGAAGGGTATAGAAAAGTATAACCTCAGACTTTTCGGCAGCAAGAGTAATCTTGAGGATAACCTCGACAAGGTAGCCAGACGGTCAGTAAAATCATTCTCTGATGAATTGAGATGGTTATACAACAGAATGATGGAGACGCCTGATAATGGATATAACTGGGATATTGCACTGACATGTACAGAAGACAGGGTTTTTCCTCACGAGAACATGATGAAATACTGGAGCACAAGAGAAGGGACCAGGCATATATCAATGCCCCTGCCCCATTACCCTTTCTTCTACTGGAAGTCGTTCAGGGAAATGATAGCCTTTCTTGAAAATGCCTGACAGACCAGGTCAATGTCAAATATCTGAAACAAGCATATTGCCATCCGACTGACTGATCATTTTGCCAAATTCATCAAGCAATGCAGAGATCTTTTTGTGTTCACTACTCTCTATTACAGGAACACTGTCAGAACCTGATTTATCAATTACCGACAGAATATGACCTATCCTGTAATAGCTGACATCCATTGATGGCTGATACAGACGTTCCCTCGGCTGGTCTACCGATATCTCGGTCAGCAATCCGGCTATACTAAGTTCATACAGTATCTCCCTGACTATCCTTACCGGTGTCTGGATCAGTTTCGAAAGTTCGGCAGCGCTTCCCGGTGGTTCTCCGTTCCTGAACCTCTTTACAATAATATTCAGGAGCATCAGTGTCAGTATCTTTTTCTGGTGTACACTAATATTCAGAGATGAGGATTCATATTCGTACTTGTTGACGTTCTGGTTGGCAAACGAAACTTCTGCTCCGAACAGTACTACCAGCCAGCTCACCTGCATCCAGATAATGAACAGCGGAAAAGCTGCAAATGTGCCATAAAGGGCGTTATATTTCGACACCCCGATCTGGAAGGTGATATACATCCAGTTTATCAGCTGGAAAAGTGTTCCTGCTATAATTCCCGCTACCAGGGCCGACTTAAGTTTCACCCTGGTATTAGGCATAACCATATACAACAATGTAAAGACGATCCACATCATAATATATGGCAATGCTTTGATCAGCAGCATCAGCATGGGTTTTATGGTATTTATCACTACTGATGCTTCGTTAATAGTTTCCACTTTAGTAGAAATGTAGACTGTCAGTGTGCCGGAAGCGATCAGGAACAGTGGTCCGAATATCATTATTGATATATAATCGGAGAATTTACGAACCCATGGCCTTGACTTTCGTATTTGCCATATATGGTTGAACGATTTTTCGATATGATCAAGCACCTGCATTACCGACCATAATAATATAGCCAGTCCTATTATTGCCAGCGTTCCCCCGCTTGTATTATCAAGGAACTTGCGTGCCTGATCAAGTACCCACTGCATTACTTCCTGCCTCCCCTGGAAGGTATCCATTATCTCAAGCTCCAGGCGCTCTTCCAGTCCGAATCCTTTTGATATGCCGAATGCAAGTGCAGCAACAGGCACTATCGACAGCAGAGCGTTGTATGTAAGTGCTGAAGCCCTTAACTGGATCTTATCCTCGGTAAATCCCTTGAAAGCAAGAAGTATAATCCTTATCTCACGTATAAGAAAAGATTTCCTTCGGGGAAGATCTCCAAGCGGTATATGCCAGATATCCTCGGTCAGGTACTTGATCCGGTCTTTTATCCAAACAATAAACCTGTTCATCGGAATTATTTTTTGATGCCTTCAGCAAAGATACGAATTGGAATAATATATTCTGAAGCAATATTTTCATTACATTCGTTTTTACAACTAAACGATGATCACTGAAAAAATATTTAAACCGAGAGTAATTGCCGACCCGGCAAAGGCTTTTGAAAATATCAGAAAGATGGCTGTTAAGGCCATGAACTCATCTGTTATTTTCAGACCACATTTTAAGACTCATCAGTCACGCTTTTTCGGGGAAATGTTCAGACAGGCAGGTGTTACAAAAATTACCGTTTCTTCTGTTGCAATGGCAAAATACTTTGCTGATGACGGATGGGATGATATTACTGTCGCTTTCCCTTTCAATCCGTCAGAATACAGTGAAATGACCGAATTGCAGGAAAGATGCAAACTTACGATCACTATCCCATGTTCAAGATCGGCTGAGATTTTGAGGAATATCTGCATTAAGCCTGTCACTGTAATGATCAAGATAGATGCAGGATATAACAGGAGCGGCATCAGGTGGGATGACCATTCAGCACTGAAGAAGACATATGAGATACTTGACTCGCATGATCAGATAACAGCCGGTGGTTTACTTGTTCATGCCGGCGATACATATCATGCCACAGGGAGGAAGGAAATCACCGATATATACAATCTCACACTTGAAAGACTCCTGAACTGTCGCAGTATTATTGGAAGGAATGATCTGATACTTTCAGCCGGTGACACTCCATCAATGTCAGTACTTGATTCTTTTAATGGAATTAACGAGATACGGCCGGGTAATTTTGTTTTCTACGACCTCATGCAGTATTGGCTGGGGTCATGCGATACTGACAGCATTGCTATGATTATCGCCTGCCCGGTAGTAGACAAGAGGCCTGAAAGCGGAACAATAGTGATCCATGGCGGCGCCGTGCATCTTTCTAAAGAATCACTTACAAGGGATGGTCATGCTGTTTTCGGAATGGCAGTATATATCGTGCCCGGTGGATGGAAATACCCCGGAAGGGATGTTTATGTTACCTCCCTGTCACAGGAACATGGGATTATATCTGATCCCGAAAATGTCTTTGGTGACATAGATATAGGTGAGCCTGTAGGAATTATTCCCGTCCACTCATGCCTGACGGCTGATATCAACGGATCATATCTTCTTACCGACGGCAGGACTGCAGATCATATGCAGAGGAGATGTATTGATCAACTCAGGCGGTAGTTGGCCAGCAGACCGAGTTTGTAAAATGAGAATACCCACAGACCGCATTTCTTGCGTCTGAGAACTATCTCCAGACGTCTCCGGTGCTTCAGGAAGTATTTCCTGAGGAGCCTGTGTACCCTTATTACCCTGATCCTGTGGTAGGCTTTTAGAAGTGTCACACTATTCCTGAAATTCCTTTTATCGGTAACCATATTATAGAGCAGGTTCAGGTTCTGAACGCCTTCCGCTGTTTTAAAAAGAAAATCTCTGTTTGATTCCACACCATCATGGATCAATGCATTATCAATGTGCAATATCCTGACACCGGCATTTTTCAACTGGTAACCCAGAAGTGTATCTTCATGGCCATACCTTACCAGTTCCTCGTTGAAACGGACCTTTGACAATACCGACTTTTCGATCATAAAATTGAACCCTGAAAACGAGGCATAGGGATTTTTGTTCCTTTCCCTGGCACTCTTCTGTTCTTTCTTTGACCCGTAATGCCATCTGAGGTACTTATCAGGATCGTGGGGAGGTAATATAGGATATGCAGTACCACCGCAGATCACAGATGCTGTTCCGATATTTTCGACCCACCTGAGCAGATAATCTGATGCACTACCATCAACAAGAGCATCGGCATCGATAAAAAGCAGGTAATCACCCTCAGCCTGGTCGGCAAGCCTGTTTCTTATTGCTGCTCTTCTCAGATTATCTTTGCTATGGTATAGTTTTACCCCTTCGAGCTTAGTGAGAGATTCGTACATGGAGTAGTAATCGCCGGATGATCCGTCTGATCCGATAATAATTTCCCAATACTGCTC
>JBJKPH010000451.1:0-3707 GCA_046706585.1 Bacteroidales bacterium
GGTATGTTTCATGCCCCTTGCCTGCAACAAGAATTATGTCGCCGTTGCCTGCCAGCATTACCGCTGTTCTTATCGCTTCGCGACGGTCGGTGATCTTCAGTACCCTCTCTTCATATTGTTTTTCAATGCCTTCCATCATATCTTCAATAATAGCTTCAGGGTCTTCACTTCTCGGATTATCAGATGTCAGTATTACCCTGTCGCTTCCCTCGACAGATATTCTTGCCATTAATGGCCTTTTTGCCCTGTCCCTGTCGCCCCCGGCACCCACTACGGTCACCAGTTTCGATCCGTCATGCCTGATCCTGTTGATCGCAGAGATTACATTCTCCACCGCATCGGGTGTATGGGCATAATCCACCACCCCGACCTTTCCCTCTGCCGATCTGATCACTTCAAGCCTTCCCTCCACGGGGTACAGATCACTAATGGCAACCAAAGCTTCCTGGTTGTTCAGCCCAAGCAAAACGGCTGTTGCATAAACTGCAAGAAGATTGCTGGCATTGAAATCCCCGATAAAACGGGTCGACACCTCCGACTCACCGATCTTCAGCAACATCCCTTCAAACCTGTTCTCAAGCACTTTTACCTTAAACATCGACATGCTCCTGCGTGAGTAGGAATAGTGGGAAGCCCTGCAATTCTGAAGCATTACACCGGCATTCCTGTCATCGTTGTTCACAAGGGCAAAAGCATCAGGGGTAAGCATGTCAAAAAAGGCCTTCTTGGCTGATATGTAATTGGCGAAAGTATGGTGGTAATCGAGGTGGTCATGTGTAATATTTGTAAATACTCCCCCTGCAAATTTTAACCCGGCTATCCTCTCCTGATCAATTGCATGCGAGCTGACTTCCATAAAAGCATAATCGCATCCTTCGGCAACCATCATGTCCAGCATCCTGTTCAGCGCTACAGGATCGGGAGTGGTATGTGTGGCAGGAAGTTCCCTTGTATGGATATAATTGGCCACAGTGGATATCAGCCCGCTCTTATATCCGAGAGACTCAACAAGTCTGTAAAGAAGCGTAGCAACAGTTGTCTTGCCGTTTGTGCCGGTTATCCCTGTCAGTACCAGCTTTTCTGAAGGCCTGTCATAAAAATTCGAAGCAATAACTCCCAGAGCCACCTGACTCTCTTTTACTATTACCCAGCATGCGTTATTATCAGGTACTTCGGGTATCCTTTCACAAACAATTACTTTTGCTCCTTTCTCAAGTGCAGTCACTATATGATCATGACCATCTGCTCTTGTTCCGCTCACCGCCACAAACATATCACCCTGACTGACAGTCCTTGAATCGAAACAGACCGTGGCAACAGAGATATTCGTGTCACCATTTATCCCGGTAACGTCAACCCCTTTAAGTATTTTATCAAGCTCTCTCATTACATGCTCAGATCAATCTGTATCCCATTTCCTCTGGTAATCCGTGTGCCAGGCCTGAGTGACTGTTTGACCACTCTTCCCCTGCCTGAAACTGTTACCTTCAGCCCGCTGTTCTCAAGGAGGTAAAGTGCATCCATCAGTCCCATCCCTGTTACATCAGGCACCAGGTTCTCAATTATTTTCTGTTCTCTGAATTCAATACTGTCGTTCCTGACAACCGGCCTTATCCAGTCAATACCATCTCCTCCGGTCTCACTGATCTTCAGATTCTTAAGCATCCTTCTGGCATCATCGTTCCATCCGGCAAGAACCCGTGGTGATCCTGGCCTGCTCTCACCGGGGTAATCACGAAAGAAATTGGTAGCATATACCTTATCGGCTATCTCCTTGAATACTGGCCCTGCCACGAGGTTACCGTAATAGATCGAATTTGAGGGAGCTGTAACCACTACAATACAGGAGTATAGCGGATCTTCGGCCGGAAAATAACCGCAGAACGATGCCTTGTAAGATATTTTCCCCTCGTTCCTGTAGCCATACTTATCGTTAGCTATCTGGGCTGTTCCTGTCTTGCCGGCGATTCGATAATTATCATTTTTTAGGTTGGTTGCCGTTCCGCGTTCGACGACGCCTTCCATCAGTTCCCTGGCTTTTTTTATGGTTGCCCGTGAGCATATAGACGGATTAAGGACAACAGGGTCGAATGATTTTACCACTGAACCATGATATCGTACCTCTGTAACAAACCTGGGCTTGATCATCCGTCCGTTGTTGGCAACAGCATTGTAAAATGTCA
This sequence comes from Bacteroidales bacterium, assembly GCA_046706585.1. Taxonomy (GTDB): domain Bacteria; phylum Bacteroidota; class Bacteroidia; order Bacteroidales; family VadinHA17; genus JBJKPH01. The sequence goes on from JBJKPH010000451.1 coordinate 2,184, forward strand.
ATATCTGGAGTGGTGTCAGCTGCACTTCGTAGCCGTGTGACATCATCGGTAACGAGATGCCCGACCAGTATTTATCGCCGGGGTATCTGATAAGAGGTGCACCTTCGCCTTTAATATCTATCCCCAGTTTTTCATTCAGCCCCATCCTGTAGAGCCTGTCCACAAAGTCACCGGGTCTCTCCTTGTAATTCTCATATATCAGTTTCGACGTACCGACATTCGAAGATTTTTCGAAAACTTCACGCGCTGTGATCTTACCATATCCTCCCTGGTGTGTATCACGTATTGTCTTATAGTAATACTTTACCGTGCCATTGCCGGTATCGACCGTATCATCAAGGTTTATGACACCATCTTCGAGTGCGGCCATAAAAGAGGCAAGCTTAAAAGTAGATCCGGGCTCTGAACTTTCTCCTATAGCATAATTATAGGATTCATGGTAATGCCCGTCATCACCCTGTGCAAGGTTTACAATAGCCTTAATATCACCTGTATGCACCTCCATAACTACAGCAACGCCATGATGTGCATTGTTCAGTTCAAGTTGCCTGCGCAGGGCATCCTCAGCCACATCCTGCAGGTCGATGTTTATTGTAGTGACAATATCCCTGCCATCATGAGGTTCAACAGAACTGCTGCCATTCACCGGCATCCAGGCACCTCCTGTCAGCCTCTGCTTCAGTATCTTTCCGTTTACACCCGACAGGTCTGAATCGTAAGCCCCTTCAAGACCTACGACATTTCCTGTCTCGCCCCTGTTCAGACTGCCTATTGTACGACTGGCAAGTGACAGGTGAGGCTGTGTTCTCTCGAGCTCAGGCTCGGCTATCAGCCCTCCGCCGTACCGTCCTTTCGAAAAGACCGGCAGCTTTTTAAGCTCTTTTAACTGGCCGTAGGTAACACTTCTGCTGATCAGGTAATATCGTTCTCCCCGTGAACGTGCAGATGACAGGTCGTTTTTCCACTCTGAAGCTGATTTTATCCCTATGATTCGTGATAATCCTGATGAAAGGCCGCTGATGCCATCAGTCCATGTACGGGGCAGCATCCCTGAACTCCTGGTATCAAAATATACCGAATAGTAGGGTACCGAACTTGCCAGTATCCGGCCGTCGTCAGAGAGGATATCACCCCTGTTTGCAGGAACATCTTCGGTCCTGTATAAAATATTCTCTCCCATTGCTGTCCATTTGTTGCCCTGGACAAATTGTATCACAATTATCCGTGCAAGGATAGCCAGTGCAACAATGGTGATCACGATATACACCACTCCGCTTCGCCAGACTATTTCATCACGTAACGACATACTATTTTACATCCAGTTTATAGGGCGGTTCTTTAAGCTCTTTCAGTTGCAGGTTATTCTCCTGAACCAGTCTGTATACTTCCGACTGCTTACTCAGGTACATTAGTTCTGCAGATGTTGCCATTGCCTCGGCCTTAAGTTCCTTGACCTCTTCCTGCAGGACATCGGTAGCCCTGACAATTTTTTCGGCATGGAACCTGTTGGCGATATAAAGGGCA
>JBJKPH010000452.1:0-3687 GCA_046706585.1 Bacteroidales bacterium
AGGAAGCGGAGAGCCTGTAGAATTTATCAGCAAATGTCCTGAATGCGGGACATTGCTGGTCAGGGAAGAATCGGAAGCAAATCATTACTGCCCGAATGAAGATGGCTGTCCACCACAGATAAAGGGAAGGATAGAACATTTTATCAGTCGCAAGGCTATGGATATTGATGGCATTGGCGAAGAGACCACCGACCTTCTTTACCGCAACGGACTGGTAAGGAATATTGCCGACCTGTACGATCTTACAGAAAAGGAACTGGCGCCACTGGAACGAATGGGTGAAAAATCGGCCTCCAATATTGTCAGCAGCATCAGGGAATCTGTAAACAGACCCTTTCAAAGAGTACTTTTTGCACTGGGTATCAGGCATGTCGGTGAGACTGTCGCGAAAACACTCGTGAAACATTTCTCCAATATTGACTTGCTGATGGCAGCCACCGAAGACGAACTGGTATCGATACATGAGATCGGAAGGAAGATCGCGACCAGCATTATATCCTATTTCTCAGATGCCGAACATATTGAAATTATCAGGAGACTAAGGGAAAAAGGTGTTCTATTCAGTACAGGTGAAAATAATAAACAGGTCTCAGCGATCCTTGAAAACAAAACGGTTGTGATCTCGGGTGTTTTCAGCCTGAACAGCAGGGAAGAATATAAAAAGATGGTGGAGGATAACGGCGGAAGAATATCATCATCTATCTCTTCTAAAACAACATTCCTGCTTGCAGGCGAGAACATGGGCCCCTCAAAGAGGCAGAAGGCTGTTGAACTGGGAATTGAAATAATCAGCGAAGATGAGTTTCTGGAGATGATAAATAATCTTGGTTGAAAATTATTAAGGATAAATGAAAAAGAATTAGGTTTGTAATATGGAATTATTCAAGAATACCCGGCTCTCAATTGGAAAGGCAATTGCGAGGAAAAGAGTTTCCAACTCAAACCCTGCAAAAAAATTAAATAATCTAAGAAATTCGAATAAGATAGGCATCGTATGGGATGGTAACAACACCGGGGATTTCACCAGTGTAACAGAATTCTACAAGGAGATGCATGACAGGGGTATACAGGTCGATATCATCTGCTACTATTCAGGAAAAGTCCTTCCCAACGAATATACCGCATTGCGATACCTGAAGTGTTTCAAGAGATCTGATGTCAACTTCTTCTTTATTCCCAAACTGCCAGAGGTTGAAGAATTCATCAACACACCGTATGATATTATCATCGATGTTAATTTCAGCAGGCATTTCCCTCTCTATTATATTACAGCGTTATCGAGAGGTGAATTCAAGGTTGGTGCAGGCAATACCATTAACCATAACACGCTTGACATGACCATCGAGATACCTGCCAAACAGACAATTGCATATTACCTCGAACAGGTCAAACATTACCTTGAGATGATCAATACAGGAGTATAAAAGAATTAACAGGATATTACATAACTACATTATGAAGAAGTTCAGAGGCACAGGTGTTGCCATGATCACACCATTTAAAAATGATGGAAGCATCGATTTCAAGGCACTGGAAAAAGTTACCATGCGCATTATTAACGGAGGTGCAGAGTACCTTGTCCTCCTTGGCACGACCAGCGAGGCGGCAACCATGTCGTCAGAAGAGAGAAATGCCGTTGTTTCCTATATTCTGGAGTTAACCAACAAATCTGTCCCGGTAGTGGTAGGTATTGGCGGAAATAACACACAGAGTGTAGTAGATACGATAAAGAACACCGATTTTGAAGGGATCGACGGTATCCTTTCGGTTGCCCCATATTATAATAAACCCGGACAAAAAGGTCTGTACCTGCATTTCAAGGCGATAGCGAACGAGAGTCCGGTACCGGTGATCATCTATAATGTGCCTGGGAGGACATCGAGCAATATAAGCGCGGAGACCTGCACCAGGCTGGCCTGGGATTTCCAGAATATAGTAGCGGTTAAAGAGGCAAGCGGAAACATGCAGCAGGTAATGCAGATCATAAGGGATACACCCGACCGTTTCCTGGTATTATCGGGTGATGATATGACAGCCCTTCCCATTATTGCTTCCGGTGGCTCGGGATTAATATCGGTACTGGGGAATGCATTCCCGGGAGAATGGAGCGAAATGGTAAGGCTTGCACTAAAAGGAAATGTCAGGCAGGCGGCAGAGATACATTACAAGTACCTTGAAATGATAGGACTGATCTTTGAAGATGGTAATCCGGCTGGGATCAAATCTGTTCTCAACACGCTTGGTATCTGTCAGAACACTGTCAGGCTGCCACTTACATCGGCCGGCAGAACCACCAGTTCCAAAATATCCACTCTGATAGAGAATCTTAAGCTCGTTTGATCCGCTATCTTGCTCCCGGTTGTGCAGGTGCAGGACCCGAATCGACACGCCCGTGGCATTGCTTGTACTTCTTGCCGCTGCCACAAGGGCACGGATCGTTACGTCCCACTTTTTTGTCAACTCTTACCGGTTCTGCCTTCTGGGGTGCATCGGTCTGCTGACCACCAGATGCCTGATCGCCCCTGCCGGTCCTGTACCGGCTCATATCTGTTCTCCTGCGTCTCTCAGCCTCTCTTACCTGGTCAGGATCAGGTGTTGGTATATGACCCTTCATGAGCGTTGATATAACACCCTTGTTGATGGTGTCGACCATTGCCTTAAAAAGTTCATAAGATTCGAATTTATAGATCAGGAGAGGGTCTTTCTGTTCATAAGTGGCATTCTGTACCGACTGTTTCAGCTCGTCCATTTCCCGCAGGTTCTCTTTCCAGTACTCATCGATTGTAGCCAGTACTATTGTCTTTTCATATGCCCGTACCATTTCTTTCCCTTCACTTTCTACCGTTGCCTTCAGGTTGGTCACTACCTGGTACACCTTTGTGCCGTCGGAAATAGGTACAACGACATTCTCATAGACATGTGACTGCCGTTCGTAAACATTCTTGATCACAGGGAATGCCTGAGCAGATATAGCTTCGGTCTTTCGCTTGTATGTTTCCAGCACCTGACTGTAGATCTTTTCTACCAGTTCATCGGCACCTATCTTCATAAAGTCATGATCTTCCACTGGTGAATTCATTGAGAAAGAGCGCAGCAGATCGATACTGAAGTTTTCAAAATCACCGGTAGAATGATATGCATCAACCAGTGATTCAGACACATCGTACATCATGTTGGCAATATCGACACTGAGTCTTTCACCTGCCAGGGCATGCTTTCTGCGCTTATAAATGACCTCTCTCTGGGAGTTCATCACATCGTCATACTCAAGCAGTCTCTTACGTATGCCGAAATTATTCTCCTCGACCTTTTTCTGGGCCCTCTCGATCGATTTGGTTATCATCGAATGCTGGATCATCTCCCCGTCTTTCAGTCCGAGCCGGTCCATAATACCAGATATTCTTTCCGATCCGAAAAGCCTCATCAGGTCATCCTCAAGTGAAACATAGAACAGTGATGAACCAGGGTCACCCTGTCTTCCTGACCTACCCCTTAGCTGCCTGTCAACCCTTCTCGATTCATGTCGTTCGGTTCCGATAATTGCAAGTCCACCTGCTTGCCTCACTTTGTCGGTCAGCTTAATGTCGGTACCCCTACCGGCCATGTTTGTTGCAATGGTAACCGAACCTTCTTTTCCTGCCTCTGCCACTATCTCTGCCTCCCGCTGGTGAAGCTTGGCATTAAGGA
>JBJKPH010000453.1:0-6596 GCA_046706585.1 Bacteroidales bacterium
AATCTCTTTTGATACATGGTACTCGTCGGAATACTGACTGACAAGCATGTCTGTTTCCTTATCGGTAACGCTGTTCATCTCTTTAACAAGGTCGCCCATCCCGTAGCCATTAACCATATAGTTCATATTTATCTGGGCCGAGACCTTATTACCTTCAGTTACCGCAACTTCACGCATATTGTCACCAAACCTGGCAACCTTCATACTGAGTGAATCATCGACTGCAGCTGCAGCTCTTGCCCAGACAGCTATCCTTGATATTGAATCTTCGTCTTTCCAGTGACCGACAACAACTTTTCTGTTGAGACGTAGCCTGGAAGCAATGAAACCAAACTCGCGACCGCCATGAGCCGACTGGTTAAGGTTCATAAAATCCATATCTATCTTGTCCCATGGGATATCCCTGTTGAATTGAGTATGAAAATGAAGGAAGGGTTTGTGGAGTATCTTGAGTCCGTTGATCCACATTTTAGCGGGAGAGAAGGTATGCATCCATGCGATAAGACCTATACAGGATTCACTCGCATTGGCCTCAATACACAATTGGCGCACTGATTCCGCTGATGTAAGCACAGGTTTGAATACTACTCTCGCCGGTATTTTTTCAGACTGGTCGAGATGCCCTGCAACTACCTTTGAATCCTCCGCAACCTGTCTCAGTGTCTCCTCTCCGTAAAGATGCTGACTACCCGTAATAAACCATAATTCTTTTTTGTCGTATACTTTCATAACCTAAATTTGATTTTGAATAATTATTTACCAGAAGTAGATATAAAATGCCATTACTACTATTATTACTATTGCTGAATTTATCACATCCCATTTGTTCCAACTTGCTCTTGTAATGGCTCGTTGTTCGGCTGATGCAGACCCAAGGTAGAGACCCTGTATTGCTGCGACATTCGGTTTTTCGGTAAAGAGTGAAACAACAAGCATTACCACTATTACTATGGCAAATAATACTATTTCATAATGAAGCCAGTTTGGAGCAATAAAAACCTTGTAAATAAGTGCATCGCTACTCATTCCATCTGCAAAGATCTTAAGTGCAAGTCTTGTCATACCAAGTACAAAACCGGTTACAAGACCTGTAATACCAGCCTTGGGTGTTGTCCTTTTCGACAGGATACCCAGAAGGAATACTGCTGCAATACCCGGAGCAAGTAACGACTGTACATCCTGCAGGTATGCATACAGCACTTTACCAAGATTCTTCATTACCGGTATCCACAGGATCCCCAGAACAACAACAACTACAGTTGCTATTCTCCCTACAAATACGAGTTCTTTTTCGGCAGCTTCAGGCCTGTATTTCTTGTAGAAATCAACTGTAAAGAGTGTGGCTGACGAGTTGAATAATGAAGCAAGGGAACTCATCAGGGCAGCCAGGATACCTCCTACTACTATACCTGTAAATCCCTTTGGCAGAAGTTCTTTGACCATCGTAGGAAATGCAGCATCTGAACTTTCAAGTGACATCAGTCCTTTCTGGTGAAGAGCGTAGGCGATCATCCCGGGAATAAGGAATATAAATACCGGTGTCAGCTTAAGGTAAGCGCCGAAGATCGATCCTCTTCTTGCCTGTGTCTGGTCGCGGCCCGACAAAACTCTCTGGACAATGAACTGGTCGGTACACCAGTACCAGAATCCTATAATTGCCGAACCGAGGAATACCCCGGTCCATGGAAACTCTGCATCCTTCGACGATCGCACAAGACTTGTCATCGTATCACCAAAATCGTTAACGGGAACCGCCCGGCATATCTGCATCATTTCATGCCAGCCACCAAGCTTATGTAATCCGAGTACCAGAACTGCTACTGAACCGATAAGAAGGACAGGGGTCTGAATAACCGATGTCCAGAGTACCGCTTTCATTCCGCCGAATACCGTGTATAGACCGGTCAGAACAACAAGACCAATGGCGCTTATCCAGAAGAAATCAATCCCAAAGATCGACTCAATGCCAAAAACCTGTTTAAAAACAACTCCACCGGCATATACTGTAACTGCCACCTTTGTAAGAATGTAGCTTACAAGCGATATTATCGAGAGAAATGATCTTGATTGTTTATTATACCTTCGTTCGAGAAATTCAGGCATCGTAAATACTCCGCTTCGGGCATAGAACGGAACAAATAACCATCCGAGCATAAGTATCAGCCATCCCTGTATCTCCCAGTGAGCCATGGCCATTCCACTTGAGGCGCCCGCCCCGGCAAGTCCTACAAGGTGTTCAGATCCAATGTTAGATGCAAATATCGAGGCCCCGATAGCAATCCATGTTGCGTCTCTGCCTGCAAGGAAATAATCTGAAGATGTATCGTCCTTCTGTCTAACGACCCAGATGATTACTCCAATCAGACCAAGGCAGAATGCCCCCAATACAATCCAGTCTAGAAGCGTCATAATTCAAAGTATTAATTAATGTATTATTGCATTGAACTTCAGTTCCAACCCAACAGTAAAAATTGTTACTTAATTCCTGCCATAATATGGAAAATCAAGTTTTTTTGGTTAAGTTGGCTTAACAAATATATCCAATTTTATTTTAATGTACTATATACACTTAAAAATATTAAATAATAAATTTTTATTTTTTATTAACCTGTCCCTGCTAAGTTAATTACAGGGTGTCAAAAATAATATAATATGCATTTAACCAATCAATCAACCAATATGAAAAGAGCATTTAAAAATCCTTTTGTGATAACATCTGTTCTGGCAATAATATTAATATGTCAGGGTTGCGCAAAAAGGGAAATCAGACTTACAGGAGAGCTCCTTAACAGCATGCCATGGAGAGAGATCGGTCCGGCTTCATTTGCCGGAAGAATATCTGATATAGCTGTAAACCCAAAAGACCATAGAATTATTTATGTCTCTCCTTCAACAGGGGGTATATTTAAGACTACTGATGATGGCCTGACCTGGCAACCTGTTTTTGACCATGCAGGCAACAGCCTTGCCATCGGCGATATTGATGTTTCCCTGACAAATCCTGATATTATATGGGCAGGCACAGGAGAGGCATCAGGCGAACAATCACCTGCAAGTATTGGTGACGGAATATACAAGTCAGTGGACGGAGGCAAAACATGGACAAACATGGGCCTCGAAAAGACGCGTCACTTTTCAAAAGTGGTTATCCATCCTGAGAACCCTGATATAGTTTTTGCCGGAGCAACCGGATCAAGGTGGGGTGCCGACAATAACAGAGGCGTTTTCAGAACAAAGGACGGGGGACAAACCTGGGAGAAAGTATTGTTTATTGATGAAAATACAGGAATATCTGACATACTTGTAATGCCCGGCGGGAATACAGTGTTTGCATCCGCATGGGAACAGAGACGAAATGCCTGGGCTCATGTAAGGATGGGACCTTCAAGTGGATTATACAGATCTGACGATGGAGGCGATACATGGAAGAAGGTTGAAGGTGGGTTACCCACAGATAATATAGGAAGAATAGCACTGGCTGTTGCACCAACCGATAAAAACAGGTTATACGCAGCACTGGAACACGACTCACTTGGATTCTTCAGGTCAGATGACGGCGGATCAACATGGACCCATCTGAACAGAAGGGTAAAGACAGCATACTGGTACGGAAGGATATTTGTCGATCCTACAAATGCTGACAGGGTGTGGGCAATGGGTACCTCTATTCAGGAAACAACCGATGGTGGTGAATCATTTCACCCGGTACGAATGAGGGGTGTTCATGTCGACCATCATGTTGCATGGTTCGATCCATCCGACGCAAGCCATATCATTCTCGGTAATGACGGTGGTCTTTATTTTACACACGACGGGGGACAAAACTGGGATTTTATCGCGAGTCTGCCTATAGGACAGTATTATGATATCAGCATTGACACACGTGTGCCCTACAGAATATACGGGGGACTGCAGGATAACGGAGTGTTTGGCGGACCATCGAGGTCGGAAACAGGCAAACCTGTAACCAACAGTGATATCTACAACGTTTCAGGTGGCGACGGGTTTTATTCAGGATCAGAGCCGGATGATCCCGGAATCGGTTACGGCGAATCACAGTTTGGAGGAATTGTCAGGTTTAATATTCCCGATAATAAGAGAAGCAGGATAAAACCACGTCAGGCCGAAGGAGAAGAATTAAGGTTTAACTGGAATACTCCCTTTTTCGTCTCAGAACACGATCCGAATATGCTCTATATAGGTGGAAATAAACTTTTCAGATCAGACGACATGGGTGAGACATGGGACACCATTAGTCCCGACCTCTCGAAGAACCTTGATCTGGATACAGTACTTGTGATAGGCCAGAAACCAACACTTAAGGCATATTGCTCGATAACTGCCCTCTCCGAGTCTCCCATCAGGAAAGGCCTGATATATGCCGGTACCGATGACGGAAATCTGCAGGTTACAATGGATGACGGTGTTACATGGCAGGATATTTCAGATAACATCCCGGCACCCAAAGACAGGTTCTTTACACGGCTGGTTGCTTCCCGGTTCGACGAAGCAACTGCTTATGCAGCTTTCGGAAGGTTTTACGAAGCCAGTGACTTTTCGCCATATCTTTTCAAAACAACCGATTATGGTAAAACATGGGTCCCGGTAAAAGGAAACCTGCCCGACGAAGCTATTGTGTTGGGATTAGCCGAATACCCCGGTAATCCTCTGTTCCTTTTCACAGGCACTCACAACGGATTGTTCATGAGTACCGACGGGGGAACAAACTGGACAAAGATCAACGGACAACTGCCAAATGTAGCAGTAAGTGATATAATAATTGCTCCTGATTTTAATGACCTTATACTGGGTACTTACGGTCGCAGTCTATGGATAATGGACGATATATCTTTTCTAAACGAGGCAGGTGCAGATATTCTTGGTTCTGACATTCACCTCTTCGAACCAAAATGGGTCGAAAGCACTATCCGGAAAGATTCTGTATTCACTCCTGACAAGTACGATTATGTTGCTCCCGAGCCAATGTCAGGACTGGTGATAACATACTATTGTAAAAACGAGATCACCAATATTAAAAATCTGCCTGAACTATCAGTGACTGATAAAACCGGATCTCTCAAACTTTTTCGAAAGCTTCCTGGTCATAAAGGGTTCAACAGGATCTCCGATGAGAGCCTGGATCTGGAACCAGGTGAATATACGGTGGAAATCAAGGCAGGCAGAAAATCATCATCGGTTGTTATGAGTGTGAAGTAATCTGTTGTTGTCAGGAAAAGAAAGTTAGCACGAAAAGTTGGTCGCGATTTGAAATCGCGACCACAACAGAAAAAGGAAGTTAAACAATCAGGTATGTTTGAGAGTGGATGTTACTTACTTTTCCTTGAAATCAGGTAATATGCAACCAGGCCAAGTCCGGCAAAGACGAAGATCATTGATGTATAGGAGGCTCCTTCGTCCATTCCCAGAACACCTACCAGGTAACCTGCTACAACGCCAATACCGCCACCTATCAGGAACAGCCCTATTTTTAGCGGGTTGAAAAGATTACCCAGCAAAGAACCATTGCGCTCTGTCTTGCCCAGACTAAAAATAGTGGCATCGGCTCCTTTTTCAATTAGTGCCATTCTTTCCCTGTTGCGTGTGGTATAATACATATATGCAATTGCGAAAATAAGGGCAAATGCCGCTATGAATCCGATTAATGTTGTTAATGCTTCCATATTACTATATTTAAATTGTTTAATTTGCCCTTTAGACTATAATACTTCATCCAGGGTTACAATTTCAGGTATAAATAATTTCTTTTGTAACCATGAGCGCAATCTATCGTCTAATAGTAAGATGGCATTCAGAGGTGACAAATATTATATAGAAATGGTACTGGCAGGGAACAGGCAGGCATTTGCTGCAATAACCAACCATCATAAGGATAATGTTTTTACACTGGCCCTGAAGATATGCGGTAATCGTGAGGACGCAGAGGAAGTGGCACAGGATTCTTTTATAAAAGCATACAGGGCCCTTTCCTCCTTTCGGATGAACAGTTCTTTTTCGACGTGGCTGTACCGGATCACTTACAATACTGCCATCTCATCTGTCAGGAAAAGGCAGGTAAACGTTCTTAGCCTGGAAGAGTTTCCGGCCGATGCGGTTGATTTTCTTAATGGATCGGAAGATGAGGAGAAAGCTACTATTTCATACAGAAAAGCATTGCTTAACTTTGTAATACAGAAAATCGATCCCGGTGACAGGGCGCTTATAAGCATGTTCTATTACCAGGAACTGACGGTAAAGGAAATTAACGAAGTAACAGGGATCAGCAGTTCAAATATTAAGACCCGTCTTTTCAGGGCCAGGAAGAAGATTGAAGATATGTTAAGAAAATATGCAGGCTAGGAGGTACCCGAATATGAAGAAGCTTGAAACTAATAACGACATGTTGAAAGAATGGGTGGATCAAACGGGATCAGATAAAGCCCCGGGGGATTTCACCAATAAACTAATGACCATGGTCGCTCTTGAACCGGCTATACTTAAAAGAAAGACTACGAATATCTACGGGAAATGGTTTTTGGTATCCATTATTTTAATTTTCGCAGTTCTGGTTTTGGCATCTGTGCTTGTAAGTGATGCTG
>JBJKPH010000454.1:0-16676 GCA_046706585.1 Bacteroidales bacterium
CCCTGACACTGACTCACAACCCATACCACTTGAAGATGAGTATATCGAAAGCATCAGAACCAAACTCCCGGTCGACATTTCAGAGAGATACCGGCAGATGAAGGAATGGGGGATTCCGGCAGATGCATGGAAGTACCTGCTCAGCAAAAACCTTGTAATAATGGTGGAACGCATGATGGACAACTACGGGACGGATCCCGCATTTGCCGGCAGGTTTTTAGGTCATATATTCAAAAATATCGAGGGAACATGCAGGGGCCACAAAGCATTCACCTTTGAGATAATATATAAACTCTTCGGATTCCTTAAGGAGAGTGCCCTTACAAACGACCTGGCCAGACCAATGATCAGGATACTTTACGATCATCCAAAGATGAGATATGAATCGATACTTACAACCCTGAAATTCAAAAGGCATAACCTTGAAGAAATAGTTGCACCGGTCCCCTTCCTTGTAAAGAAATACAGGGAGATGAAAGGAAACAATGAAAATGGCGGCACGAAAAGGGAGGTCAACTGGATAATGGGTCAGTTGAGAGACCCCGCCCTGGGTAATATTGAACTTTCAAAACTCAGGGAGAAGATTGAAATAATTATTAATGGTTTAAATCACTGATATGCCTGAAGACATTTTCCAGGGTTACAGGGGCAGAGCGCTCGAAGTGTTGAAAGAATTTGCTGTAAGGGTTTGGGGACAGGCTACCATCGACACTACCAGGGGTACATTTACCGGGACAGTTCTTCCACGGTCGGAGAATGATGACGACAGGCATATAGTTCTTAAGATAGAAACCGGGTATAATATAGGGATCAGTGTATCGACAATTATATCAATGAAGGAGACCGGGTACAGGAAAGCCAGCTACAAGATCCCTGAGAAAGAGTTCCCGTATTCCGACGATAAGCCTTCTGTCAAGCTCTTTGGCACGGGAGGAACCATAGCTTCACGTCTCGATTACCGTACGGGGGCCGTTATCCCGGCCTTCTCGCCCGGTGAATTGTACGGTGCCGTTCCCGAACTGGCTGATGTATGTAATATCAATACCGAAAAACTCTTTGCCGTTTTCAGTGAGAATATGGGCCCGGAACAATATATCACGCTTGCCAAGGCAATCGGAAGGGAACTTGAGAACGGGGCTGACGGTATCGTTATCGGGCATGGTACAGACACCCTCCATCATACTGCTGCAGCCCTGTCGTTCATGGTCCAGGACCCACCTATCCCTATTATACTCGTAGGGTCGCAAAGATCATCAGACAGACCCTCCTCCGATGCGGCCCTTAACCTCATACATGCATCATACGCGGCAGGTCATGGTGATATCGCAGAGGTAATGGTGTGTATGTTCGGCCCAACCTCTGACGAATATGGTTTCCTGCACAGGGGAACCAGGGTAAGGAAGATGCACAGTTCCTACCGGTCGACTTTCAGGACTATAGGTGACACTCCTGTCGCAACAGTAACCAGGGAAGGTATTGTTCATATCAAGAAAAAGTACAATCATCGCCGCAAGGACAGGCAGGCAAGGATCATGCCTTTCTTCAGCGAAAAGGTCACAATGATGTACTACTATCCGCATATGCAACCTGCAGTCCTTGACAGCCTTATAGACCAGGGATACAAGGGAATAATAATTGTGGGAACCGGTCTCGGCCATGTTAACAGGGAACTCTACCCGGCCCTGAAAAGGGCACAAAAAGAGGGAGTATCAGTGTTTATGACCCTCCAGACGATATGGGGATATGTAAACATGTACGTGTATGAGACCGTACGGGATATGATGGCACTGGGTGTTATCCCGCTGGGGAATATGCTTCCCGAAGTTGCATGGGTGAAACTTGGCTGGACCCTGGGTCAAACCGATGATCCTGAAGAGATTAAAAGAATAATGCTGTCCCCTGTCAATGATGAGATAACCCCGAGGGAACCATATGATGGTTATCTGTTGTATCAGGGCGGTGTGCCCGAAGTGGAGGCCTTTGTAAAAAAATTCAGAAAATAGACTATTGTCTTTTAAGCACTTCTGCCTGCCTCTTTATCTCCGTTATCCATGCCTGCCTTTCAAAAGAGAATGTCTTCCCTTCCTTATCAACCCATTCCAGCAGCAACAGGGCTTTTTCAAGGGATCTGATCCTGTCGGTTGCATCCATTACCCTGGAAAACTCAACAAGCAATAGCGCAAGTTGCTCAGTATTATCGTGATTGAATGCCTTCATACCCGATAGCATACTCTTTACCTCTTCCTCATCCGAACCTATAAGACGGTTGATCGAAATGCCTGAGCCCTCTTCCATTTCCCTGTCGACCATTTCCCGGGCAGCCTCAAATTCAACAGGTAAGACAATCTTTTTTAATCTACCCATCAAAGCCTGTATAAGTATCGATATCTTCTCGATCTCCCTGAGTATGTAATCTCTTTGTTCCATCGGGGATTTTCAACAAATATAGTAAATATGGAGTAATGCCTGCCTGCCGTAAATGAATAACCCACCCCTTGCCCCTCCTGAGTCATTGGTTGATAGCCGAGTGTATTATCCGTATCTTAGCGACCGGTTATGGAGATGATTGTTGAAAAGCTGAAGGCTGCCATCGGCAGGGGTTTGCCCGGTACTGATATTCAGTGGGAGATGGCATCATCAGATCGCATGATAAATGGATTCCCCCGCAAAGGAAAGGAAGACTCACGACTTGGTGCGGTGCTAATACTGATATATCCGTTACAGGGCTCATACCATACCGTTTTCATACAAAGGCCCGACTATAACGGGGTACACAGCGGTCAGATAGGTTTTCCCGGGGGCAAAATGGAAAAACATGACAGCAATCTGGTTGAGACAGCCATAAGGGAGGCATACGAGGAAACAGGTGTCCGGGGGGAGGATATTACCATTGCAGGTACACTCACACCGCTGTTTATACCTGTCAGTAACATCGTGGTAACGCCGGTGGTTGCTTTTACCCCTGCCAGGCCTGATTTTAATCCGAGTAAAGACGAGGTTGTATTTCTTATTGAATCAGAAATCCCAAAGTTTACCGACCCCTCTGTTACAAGGGAGAAGGAAATGGAAGTAAGGGGCGAATTGCTTAATATTCGCTACTACGATTATGAGGGTCACGTGATCTGGGGCGCAACTGCAATGATACTACACGAATTGCTTGTTCTGGCCGCGAGGGAGAATATCAGTTTTCGGGTATGAAATTCTTATAATGATCGTATCGTTCAAGTATCTCCTTAACAAAGTTATAAGGCTCCTCACCCCTGCAGTACCCGTGCTCAACCACAGGATCGAGGTAATAATGCGGATCAGATTTCTTAAGCAGGAAGTAGTCAACGTTATCATCCCATTTATTCGGGTCTTTTCCGTTCTTTAGAGCAAGCTGACGTGCATCAAGAACATGTCCCGGACCAACGTTGTAGGAAGCAAGTACAAATTTCAGCCTTTCGTCCCTGTCCGGGATCTTATCAGTAAAGACCGAATCAAGCCACCCCAGATATTTTACTCCCGCACTTATATTCTGCTGTGGAGAACTCATGTTGTCAACCCCGTAGTGCTTGCCTGTTGAAGGCATCAGTTGCATCAGTCCGTATGCACCTGCCCATGATTTGACTTCCGGATCGAATCTTGACTCCTGGCACACCAGTGATGCAAGTAACCTCCAGTCCCATCCAATGGTCTTACTCGACGATTTAAAATAGTCGTCCCACTTCGACACCTTACCGCTGCTTAGAGAGTAATAGTCGCTGGCCACTATCCTTTTCGACCTCTCGTTCCTGAAATACTTGGCATAAAGAAGTGCATACTCTTTGCTTCGCCTGAAGCTTTCAATCCATGTATTAAGGCTTTCGAGGAGCTCGTCGGAACCGTCATGCCTGACTGCCCATGCATAGTTCTGCGGAAAACTCACAGGCGTTTCCGTGTCAAGAATGGAATAATAGGTCCGGTTCACATTTGCAACATTCTCGTCGGCGATAGTATAGTCGATCTCCCCCTTTGCCACCAGGGTTATAAGTTCCTCTACTTCCACCGGAGCCTCGACAATATAAATAGTGTCGCCTATCTCATCCTGCAAGTGCCTGAGCCGTTGCGCATATGAAGATCCGCTCTGAACATATATTGTCTTTCCTCCCAGATCGACCTGGTTGCGGATTACAGTTTTATCGATATCATCCCTGGTCATTCTGAGCCAGTTCTCAGGCTTCCTTTGAACAAGTACCTGCCTGGTCTGACCAATTGGTTCAGTAAAACTTACCCGTTTTTTCCTTTCATTGTTAATTGCCAGGTTATATGCCAGCAAATCAGCATCACCCCTGTTAAGCAGTTCGAACGAAACGTTCAGATCGTTCTCGGTCCTTATCTCAAGCTCGAGCTGAAGGTAATCGGCATATGCCTGCAAAAGCTCGAACTGGAAACCCATAGGTTCGCCCTTGTATATAAAATAACTGGTCGAGTTAAAATCAGTAATTGCAATAAGCTTACCCCTTTCGCGGATCCCTGGGAGATCCTGCCGGAAATTATAGCTTACTGAAGTATTGTTTGTGTTGGAATTACAGGAGAAAAAAATTACAATGACTAATAACCCGATCTGTAATAGTCTGTATTTCAAAATATGATGTTTGGTTCAACATATATGCCTGCTATTTGAAAAAGCGGCGCAAAGGTAGACATTAATTATAAAATGTCCAAGAAAAACCGTATTTAAATATTTTGACTGCCATAGGGTATCCCGGAACAATAAAGTAATCGTATCCCATCATCCCTCCGTTAAGGTGTTCATATGATACGAATATCCTTGTTCTTTTGATCTTTAAGTTGGCGAAGGCATTCAGGTAGGGATAGTTACCCGAAAGGATTGCATCCTGGTTATAGAATATTCCGGTTGAAGGTATATAGCCTGGTGAATGGAAGGGTGTATAATAAACAGCCTCGGCACCTGCCTGGAATTCAAGGACTCCTCCGGTAGACCGGAAATGGAAAGTGTGATTGAGATAGAATGAACTGCGTACGGAAGCCATTGGCAATTCGACAACTGCGGCATTGCTGCTCTTCTGAACAAGTATATTATTCGATGACCTGAATTTCCACAGCCTGAAGACCTTGTTCACCCTCAGGGCAAGTACCGACACTGCACCGGCTGATTGTGCAGGAAGAGCGTTGCCGTCGAAATAAATCATATTACTTACAAGTGCATAATCGATACTCATGTCGAACAGTCGGGCAGGCACATCCACACCTCCTCCTATATTCAGGTACATCTCCTTCTTAAAATCATTATTCCAGATAAAGTGATTTGATCCCCACTTGCTCAACCACCATGATGGGGTTATTCCTTCGAATCTGCCACGTGCATAAATACCGGCCGGATCACTACCCTTTCCGAATTTTTTGAATATTCTCCCGTTAATATTCATATCACCTGACCTGTAGCCCGAGAACCAGAGAGTGCCGAATGCCTCCCAGCCGAACTTTTCACCTATCCGGTTATATAGTTTTCCCGTGATAGCATTTGAGGAATTGTTGTATCTTACCGTATCTGAATATAAGCTGTCAAGTGTAGGTATTATCTGACTGTAAACATTCAGTTCGTTCAGGATTCCTACTCCTATACCCAGCCTGAATTTTGCCGTTTCGCTGGTTGTAAAATCGAATCTCAGTGTGTTGCGCAAAACCCGTGAGTAGAGCGAATCGAATGTCGGCACGTTATTGTCGGGAGGCCTTGTAATGTAGGCCGTATCATAAAATCCTGACGATGGTTGTTGATCGGAATATGTTCTCCGGTTATTTTCCCAGGTAAGAATATGTGAAAAAGTACCTTTCACACCAGATCCCTGTCTGCTTTTCATTATCGAATCGGCAGCAACCTCCTTTTTTGCACCCAGGGTAAAACGCTGCACAAGAAGTACATTATTGTTACGCAAGCCCGTTTCAGCCTTGTTGAGTTCCCCAAGTTTCACGGGCACATCCCTGGTTTCAAACTGGGAGAGATCCCGGATATTATTAACCCCGCCATTCTGGAGGTTCGAAAATTTATTGTTGCTCCATGCTCCAAGCACCTCATACTGTTTGCCGGTGTATGAACCATGAAATGTAAACGCCTTGTCGTCGCTTTTCTGCATGAGGTATTGTCCCTGACTTAGTATTGCATCCAGATTGATTCCGAAATTCAGATATTTGTTCACGTTCTGTGAGTGCCTGACACTCAGAGTCTGTTCGGCTGTCGGCCTGGGTTTACCATAGGTAAAATCGAACTGTGTAAAAGGCACCTGTGTGTTTACGAACCTGATATTACCCGGGTAGTGCATATAAGGTTTAAAATTTCTGTAGAGATATTCTCCGGGGTCAACAGAGCGCCTGAAGAAATCCATTTCCATTACCTCAAGACCATAGTTGCCCATGCTGATATAAAATGGAGTAGTATCATCATTTATCCTGTGCCTGTAAAAATTTGTTATAGTTGTATCAAGATCGAGGGGCACAAGCTCTGAGAAATCATTAGAAAAACCGAATTCGCGTGTGGAATGCATTACCGAATCAGGCTTTTCCTGAGCTGTCAGCAGCACCGGAACAAGCAGAATAATAAGATACGATACAACCCTTCTCATGAGGTTCAAATATAGTCAAAAGTTGAAAAAAGGCAGACCACAAAAATCAGGCCTGCCTTACGAGATCTACAGTGTTGCAGATGCCGACCTAGTCGACATTATCATTAAGGTAAGCGTTATCATCGCGAAGCTGAGGCTGATCATCGTCGTCTGAAAGAACAAATTTTGAGACTTCGAATTTTTCTTTCTGAGACGATTTCTCAATCTGTATATTCTTTCTGACAAATGCCGGTATCTCTTCCAACTCGTCTATATTATCCTTCATATCCCGGTCTGATTTACCGTCCTGCTTAAGAATATCATGTATCTTCTTCAACTTTGAGAGCTGGTTTCCATTGTTGTCATTCGCTTCAGTCTCCTCTTCATTGCTTCCAGATACTTCAAAATCAAACACACCCTGGTTTTCATCCTCATCTTCAACCGGCACTCTTTTTCTTTTCCTCACCTCAATCACTTCGGGCGTATCAGAGACACTAACAGGAGAAAGAACCGGTGTGGAGGAAGCATCGAGTGTCACCCTCTCTTTTTTTGATTCAACTCTGTATGGTTCGAGGATACTGTTGGCATGAAATCCTGTTGCCACGACAGTTACGCTTATACGGTCGCCCATCGACTCGTCTGTCGATAATCCCCTGATAATCAAAGCATCATCAGAGGCTGCCTCATACAGATAATCGGTTATTTCACCCAGTTCATCCATGGTAAGTTCATGTTCGCCGGTACCTGATGTTATATTAATAAGGATACTCCTGGCGCCTGTTATGTCGTTTGAGTTCAGGAGAGGTGATGTAATTGCCTGTTGTATAGCTTCGATTGCCCTTTCCTCACCCGATGATGCGCCTGTACCCATTACAGCCACGCCCGAATCTTTCATTACTGTTTCAACATCGGCAAAATCGACATTGATATATCCTGCCACGGTTATTATCTCGGCTATTCCCTTCACCGCTGTAGTAAGTACGTCATCTGCCTTTGCAAACGCCCCGGTGACACTCTGGTCGCCGTATATCTCCCTGAGTTTCTCATTATTTATCACCAGCAGGGAGTCGACATGATCTTTAAGCTGGTTTATACCGTCGATGGCGTTCTTTATTCTTACGCGCCCTTCCGACCTGAAGGGTATTGTTACAACGGCCACTGTGAGCAGTCCTGCTTCCCTGCATGCTTCTGCTATCACAGGTGTGGCTCCTGTTCCTGTACCTCCACCCATCCCGGTAGTTATGAATACCATCCTTGTGTTACCAGAGATGGCTGCCATCACCTGTTCTATGTTCTCTTCGGCAGCTTTTCTTCCCTTCTCCGGTCTGCTTCCCGCTCCCCGGCCTTCAGTCAGATCTTCACCTATCTGAACCTTTACAGGAACAGGGCTTTTTGAAAGGGCCTGTGAATCGGTATTGCATATTACAAAGTTCACGTCACTTATTCCGCAATTATACATGTGGTTGACAGCATTATTGCCGCCGCCGCCAATGCCGACAACCTTAATTATCGAAGATCTCTCAACAGGGAGATCGAAGTTCATCAGTTCATCCGCCATAATTATTCCGTTTTTATTTTCCAATCAATTAAGAAGCGCCATATCAGGCCTGTCAGTTTATATTCTGGTCTTCTGTTTCGAACATTCTGCTCAGGCTCTTCTTAAACTTTTCAGCCCATGACAGTTTGAGGGAAGGTTCACCACTGACCTCATCAAAATCATCTCCCTCCTGATCGGTCTCAGCTTCCTGCTCAACGGTTTTTGAGCTGGTACCGGCGTTAAAGCTGCTGTTATATGTCTCCAGGTAATCGAATCCCCGCATTATCAGGCCAACGCTTGTGGCAAACATGGGCTGGTTTATCTCCTCGCGCGCTGTTCCCGCAAGGTGCTCATTTGGCAGTCCGACCCTGACGTCCATTGCTGTCTTGAACTTGACAAGTTGTGGCAGGTGTTTCAGCATAGCTCCCCCGCCGGTGAGAACAACTCCGGCAGATAGCTTGTCGGAGTAGCCCGATGCCTGTATCTCGAAGTTAACAGCATCAAGTATCTCCTCCATTCTGGACTGAATAATATAAGCAAGGCTTTTAAAGGATATCTCTTTGGGCTCCCTGCCGCTGATACCGGGTACCGACACCACCTTATCCTCGGGAGCAATATCACCCAGAGCCGATCCGTACTGTATCTTTAGCTGTTCGGCATACCTTTGCAGGATTGAACACCCTTCCTTTATATCTTTTGTAATAACATTACCGCCGAAGGGGATCACTGCGGTGTGCCTGATAATATTATCATAATAAATTGCCACGTCGGTTGTGCCGCCTCCAATATCAACAAGCACAACACCTGCTTCCTTTTCATCCTCGGTCAGAACAGCATCCGACGAAGCAAGTGGCTCCAGTATCAGGTCTTTAACAGCAAGTCCCGATTTCCTTATGCACTTTTCGATATTCTTTGCTGAGGCAACCTGGCCAATAACAATATGGAAATTTGCCTCCAGCCTTCTTCCGCACATACCTATCGGGTTTTTCACACCTGTCTCGGAATCAACGATGAAGTTCTGCGGGATAACATGGATTATTTCCTCACCGATCTCGATAGGTATTTTATGCATATCCTGAGTGAGATTGAACACGTCATCACGTGTTATCTCATCATCGTACTGGGCTCTGTTTATATAGCCACGGCTTTTCATGCTTTTGATATGCTGACCGGCAATACCAACAAAAACATCGGTAAAGGCTATACCAGATCGCTGCTGAACATCCTCAACAGTCTTCTGGATAGCACCAACGGTCTCCTCGATATTCAGCACAACACCCCTCTTAACGCCATTCGAGGGGGCTTTGCTCAGACCGAGGATCTCGATCTTTTCGTTCTCATTTTTTCTGCCGACAATGGATACGATCTTTGTTGTTCCAATGTCGATAGCTGCTACATACTGTTCTCTCTTTTTCATAATGTCAAAATATGATTCTTACTTAATATCATCTTTTTTTACATACTATCTGTCCTGAATATTTCAGGCTCACTTCGCTGTATTTGTTCCAGCCAACCCTGGGCAAAGCTTCCCTGTACAGCGACTCCAGGTTCCTTAATTTCTCCTCTCGCCTTTCGTTCGTGCCAAATTTCACAACGAAATTGCCGACCCTTGGTATCAATTCAAATTCATCATTTTCAACTACCGAGATCTGCTCGATCTGACCCCTCCAGAAATCATCATTGTTTATCAGTCCGACGAGGCCGAATACCTTGTTAACCGTTGTGGATGTATCCAATGAGTTAATTGTACCGGTAGCCAGGCATTCATCGGGCACCTCAATGTTACCGGTCACCACTATCAGCCTTGGTGTATACCTTGTATTATAGGGAAACACATAGCCCTGACTGTCAATATAATAGCTATTACCGAACTTACTTATCACCCTCATTACCGGATCCCGTTGCTCGACATCAACATGCATGGTGCCGTCGAGTGTCATATACACCTCTGCCTTTCTTATTTCGCTTTCATCTGATATCCTGTTTTCGATAGCCTGTGTCTCAACCTGGCTGATAGGTTTTCCCAATACCGACCACTTCCCGTTATCGATTATTTCCATTACCGATTCACTGGTAACAAACCGGTGATTTACCGAATCGTTTATTCCGATCATTACCTTCCTGCAGGGCACTTCATCAATCCTGTCACTCATAAATGATGTGATCACCAAAATGTATATCCCGAAAGGGATCCACCATATTTTACCAATGACCTTCATATTGATCTCTTATTCAATATTTCTTCAATTGGTTTAACAAGCATATCGATATCTCCGGCACCTATTGTCACCAGCACGTCAATTTCCATCGACGGTAATTTCCTGAGCAGTTCCCTGCCATCCATCATGCATTTTTCCCGGAGTTTCATCTTATTGAATATCATTTCCGAATCAACACCGTCGATAGGCTCTTCGCGGGCAGGGTAAACAGGCAGAAGTATAACACTGTCGAACTTGTCGAGTGAATCTGCAAACTCATCTGCATAATCCCTTGTCCGGCTGAAAAGATGTGGCTGGAAGATCCCTGTGATATTCCGGTCATGGTAAAATTCCCTGATCGATGCAATACAAAAGTTCAACTCTTCGGGATGATGTGCATAGTCGTCAATATAAACCACTTTATCATTTTCCACCCTTACATCAAACCGGCGAACCACACCACTGAACCCAGGAAGGGCTTTTCTTATCTCCTCTTCACTTACTCCAGCAAGAATAGCGGCTGATACTGCACACAGGATATTCTCGAGGTTTGATCTTCCCTTAATATTGGAGGTTAATCCATCAATGATCCCAAAGGGTGTTTTAATATCAAAATTGTAGGCGCTATTTATCCTTTTTATATTCTGAACTGTGAATCCGGCCTTTTCATCAAGTCCGTATGTAAAGATCCCGTCCCTTTGCCCTGTAATCTTCTCCATGACCCTGTAATTTACAAGCAGTCTCCCGCCGGCAGGCACTTTCGATGCAAATTCATTGAACGCGGCAACCAGGTGTTCGTAATCGCCGTATATCTCAAGGTGGTCGGGATCTATTGATGTGATAACTGCGATATAGGGTTTCAGTCTGAGGAACGACCTGTCGTATTCATCGGCCTCCATTACCGCCCAGTCACCTCTCCCGAGAAACAGGTTGCTGTTGTAATTTTTGGAGATACCACCCAAAAAGGCAGTACAATCGACAACTGATTGTTTAAGAAGATATGCCGACAATGTCGTTACCGATGTCTTACCGTGTGTTCCGGCAATTGCAATTGTCTTTTTCTCTTCTGAAATACCCCCGAGGATTTCAGACCTCTTACGGATCATGAATCCTCCGTTCCTGAAATGCACAAGAATTCTGTTAACCGCGGGTATAGCCGGTGTAAATATCACGAGTGTTTTCTTTCGTGACTGAAACTCCTGTGGTATATTTCCCGGATTGTCTTCATAGGTAATACTGCAACCTTCCTTCTCGAGCGAACCGGTCAGCTTTGTCATTGTACGGTCATAACCGGCTACCATATACCCCCTGGCAAGAAAGTACCTTGCCAGAGCGCTCATACCGATGCCCCCTATACCAACAAGGAAAATACCTTTTATGCCTTCCAGTTCTTTCATTTTACAAGTTTCAGTATCTCTTCAGCTATCCTGTTATCGGAATCAGGAATAGCCAGTTTTGCGATCGAAGCTGAAAGCAGATGACGTTTATTATCGTCAGCCGAAAGTTCAACTATCTTTTGAACAAGGTTTTCCCTTGCATCCGAATCGCTTATAAGTATCGCCGCCCCCTTCTCCGATAGTGCTTCTGCATTTTTTGTCTGGTGATCCTCAGCCACATTAGGTGAAGGAACAAGTATAACAGGCTTTGCTGCCAGGCAAAGCTCCGATATGGTCCCGGCCCCGGCCCTGGAAACAATAATATCGGCCGCTGCAAAGGCCAGGTCCATCCTGTTTATAAATGCAACGGCAGTACCATACAGTATTCCCGACATATCAAAGATCTCTTTCATCCTTTCATAGTAAAGCTTACCTGTCTGCCATATAACCTGTAGTTCGCACCTTTCGATCAGTTCAAGCCCGGAGGCTATGCTTTCGTTGATAGTAGCCGATCCAAGCGAACCTCCAAGAACAAGCACCACAGGCTTACCCTGCATAAGACCGAAATAATTGTAAGCCTCCTCCCTCTTGCCTTCCAGGTCAACCACATCCTTCCTTACGGGATTTCCCGTATGAATGATCTTCCCCACGGGAAAATAGCGTTCCATTCCTTCATATGCCACACAGATCTTTTCGGCCTTCCCCGCCAGCAGTTTGTTGGTAACCCCGGCATAGCTGTTCTGTTCCTGGATAATTGTCGGTATATTCATCCGGCCTGCAATCTTCAGCACCGGTCCGCTTGCATACCCTCCAACACCAACAACCACATCGGGACTGAATTCCCTGATGATCTTCCTGGCCCTGAGCAGGCTGATACCAAGTTTGAAAAGAACCATGAAGTTCTTTGGTGAAAAACTTCTTACTATTCCTTCAACCGGTAATCCTTTTATCTCATACCCTGCTGCCGGGACTTTTTCCATTTCCATCCTCCCATCAGCGCCAACAAAAAGTATCACAATATCAGGATCTGTTCTCCTGAGAGCATTGGCAATGGCAATTGCAGGAAAAATGTGGCCTCCTGTTCCTCCCCCGCTGATTATTATTCTTTTATGTCGTACTTCATTCATAGATTACACCATCAGCTATATTTTCTTCCTCATCTTCATCGAGAGGTTCATTATTTACTTTTGCCCGTACAACCCTGCTCACACTAAGGATCACGCCCAGTGAGAAGCTTGTCACAAGCATAGAGGTCCTTCCCCAGCTTACCATGGGGAGAGTCTGCCCTGTTACCGGGAACAGCCCTACCGCAACAAGCATGTTCAGGAGTGCCTGGGTGACTATCATCACCGTTAGTCCCATAACCAGGAAAGCCGGGAAAGCGGTTTCACATTTCCTCGCTATTGCTATCCCCCTGAAAAGGAGAACCAGGTATGCAAGTATTATTGGTATGGCCCCGAACAGAAGGCCATACTCTTCGATTATTATTGCGAATATGAAATCGGAATTCGATTGTGGAAGCATGTTCCTCTGCAGGCTGTTTCCCGGGGCCTTTCCTATAAGTCCCCCGCTGGCAATTGCGATCTTTGCCTGGTCGGACTGGAAATTATCATCTGTGTCACCATTCCCCTTAATGAATGTTTCGATCCTGTTCTTCCATACCGACACCCTGTTTTCACTTGTGACAAGGTCGAGGAGCAGGGCCATGACAATTACGCCGGCCAGGGCAATGCCGACCCATGCGAATATATATTTCAACGGCACCCTGCCTATAAAGAGTATTACCAGGCCTATGCCGAAGATCAGCAATGCCGTGGAAAGGTTCTCGGGTAATATTAATGCGCAGATGATCCCCATCGGAAGGATAAAGATCCTTGTTGTCAGTTTGAAGTTTGAAAGCTCCATCTGGTGAAGCGAAAGCATCCTGGCCAGGTATATTACCAGGGCTGTTTTTGCCAGATCAGATGTCTGTATCCTGAAACCTGTTCCGGGTATCTCTATCCATCTTGCGGCCTCGTTCAGCCTTACCCCGAAAACAAGGGTAAGTATCAGCAAAAGGATTGATACAAGAAGGAAAAAGCCTGCCAGTGAAGAGTATATCCTGTATGGAAGGTGATGAACAACTATAATGATAAACAGGCAAAAAAGGAGCATAACCCCTTGTGATTTAAGGAAAAATGTCGTGTTTCCGCCGTATCTGGTAAAAGCCACACTTACGGATGAACTGTAAACAGCAAGAAGGGAATATATAATAAACACTACAAGGATCCCCCAGATGACCCTATCTCCCTTGAACATATTTGACAGCCTGCTTCCCATAATTCTTTCAGAGATTTCTTATCTGATCCTTGAACTGTCTCCCGCGATCTTCGTAATTGGTGAAAAGATCAAAGCTTGCACAGGCAGGTGAAAGGAGGACAGTGTCTCCTTTAGAAGCCAGGTAGTAAGCCGATTTGACCGCTTCTGTCATGTTATCTGTCTCTACGATCGTCGGGACCACATCCCTGAATGCCTCGGTTATCTTTGAATTATCCTTTCCGAGGCAAACGATAGCCCTGACCTTCTCCCTTGCAAGGTCCAGAAGCTCCGAATAGTCATTCCCCTTGTCAATCCCTCCGGCTATCCATACTACTTTTGTTGACATACATTCGAGGGCATACCATGTGGAGTTGACATTCGTTGCCTTCGAATCGTTAACGAAATGTATCCCATGAACAGTGAGTGTTGTCTCAAGACGGTGCTCAACTCCCTGGAAATCAGTCAGGCATTGTCTTATGGTCTCATTCTTTATGTTAAGGATCTTTCCTGCAATTGCAGCTGCCATAGAATTATAGGTGTTATGGCGTCCCTTTAAAGCCAGATCATGAATTGTCATAATGCTTTCGGTTTGGTTATGGAGAGATAGGAAAAGTTCATCGTCGTGTATATAAGCTGCCATCCCATCATGGATTTTATCGGAAAATGGCAACAGAGTCCCTTTCACAGGGTTGCTTTTCATATATTGGCCTATCACCGGGTCATCAGCCCAGTAAATGAAATACTGGTCACCCGACTGGTTCTGTACCACCCTGAATTTTGAACCGATATACTCTTCGAGCCTGTAATTATATCTGTCGAGGTGGTCGGGGGTAATGTTCATCAGTATGGCTATGTCGGCCCTGAAATCGAACATTCCGTCGAGCTGGAAACTGCTCAGTTCAATAACATAATAGTCGTAACTACAGGTTGCTACCTGTAATGCAAAACTGGCACCGATATTGCCGGCAAGGCCAACGTTAAGCCCGGCCTGCTTCAGGATATGGTAAACAAGGTTTGTTGTTGTGGTCTTGCCGTTACTCCCGGTAATACATATTTTAAAAGCATCGGTGTACCGGCCTGCAAACTCGATCTCCGATATCACCGGGATATTCTTTTCCCTGATATGTTGAATTATTTCTGCTTTTTCAGGGATCCCAGGGCTCTTTATTACGAGGTCTGCGTCAAGAATATCTCCGGTCGTATGCTTCCCCTCCTCGAACGGGATATTCCTTTCGTAAAGCAGAAGCCGGTACTTATCCTTTATCTTACCCGAATCTGAGACAAAAACTTCGAATCCCTTTACTGCCGCCAGGACCGCCGAACCTGTCCCGCTTTCACCACCTCCCAGTATGACTACTTTCTCCTTCAATTGAACCTTATTATTATATTTCTTTACTTTTATAAATAATGTTTACTGCAACAGTCTACCTCACCTTTAGTATTACCACCACGCTCATCACTGCCAGCAGAATTGCCACTATCCAGAACCTCGTAACTATCTTTGGTTCCGGAAATCCTTTCTTCTGGTAATGATGATGCAGGGGAGCCATCAGGAACAGCCTTCTCCCTTCACCATATTTTTTTCTTGTTCTTTTAAACCAGCTGACCTGCAACAGGACCGATACGCTTTCAGCAAAAAATACTCCGCACAGGACTGGTATTATAAGTTCCTTGCGTATAACTATAGCCATTACAGCCACTATACCACCGATTGCCAGGCTGCCTGTATCACCCATGAATACCTGGGCCGGGTATGAGTTGTACCAGAGGAAACCTATTGCCGCACCTATAAAGGCACTGGCAAAGACTACCAGTTCACCTGTGTTTGGGATATACATCAGTTTCAGGTACTGGGCCTGATCTATATTACCTGAAACATATGCGAGAATCCCCAGCGTGACACCTATTATTGCTGATGTCCCCGTTGCCAGGCCATCGAGTCCGTCGGTAAGATTGGCACCGTTCGAAACAGCCACCACAATAAAGATTGAAACAAGCACAAACACTGCCCAGCCCCATGGCTGCCTGCTATCCCTCGGGATAAATGGAACCAGCCATGAATAGTCAAACTCGTGGTTCTTAATGAATGGTATCGTTGTTTTAGTGCTTTTCACGTTTTGTTCACCCGTCAGTTCTGATTCACCCGGCCTGAGGATACAGCTTACCGTAACTTCTCCGGAAGGATCGGTCTGGGTATATTCCCTTACAACGACACTGTCGTTCAGCAACATTGTAAGTCCCACGACAAGTCCCAGTATTACCTGTCCCAGTATCTTGAACTTTCCCGCCAGTCCTTCCTTGTTCTTCCTGAAAGTCTTGATGTAATCGTCGACAAAACCTATCAGACCCAGCCAGAGAGTAGTCACCAGAAGAAGTATTACGTACACGTTGTCGAGTCTGGCAAAAAGCAAAGTTGGGATCACTATCGAGGCTATTATTATTATACCCCCCATGGTTGGTGTGCCTTCCTTCCTGTACTGACCTTCAAGGTCCAGGTCCCTTACCACTTCACCTACCTGTCTTCTCTGGAGGATACGGATTATCCTTTTCCCGATAAGCAGGGATATCAGCAGTGAGGTAATAACTGCGGCAGCCGCCCTGAAGGTTATCGACTGGTGGAACAGCCCGGCTCCCGGCAGATTAAGATTAAATGAATCAAGATATTTGAAGAGGTAATAAAGCATAA
>JBJKPH010000455.1:0-10543 GCA_046706585.1 Bacteroidales bacterium
CGTAATACTGGTTGCAGCATTCACATGGGATTATACAGTTTATATCCTGGGGAATTACAGTTTGTCGGAATTATTTAATATGCCCGACAGGAAACCTCTTTTCGATCTTGCGATGAAGTATGTTCCAAATAAATTCAACTGGTTCCTTTTTGCCTTTGGAAGCCTGCCGGTTCTTTTTGTTACTGCAAGATATTACTTCAGGTTAAGGAAAGTTCAGAAAGCTTTGTAAAACTCCCTGTTCATTCTTGCAATATTGGTCAGCCTTATGCTTTTCGGGCATTCAGCCTCACATGCACCTGTATTGGAGCAGTTGCCAAATCCCAGCTCATCCATTTTTGCTACCATGGCCCTGACCCTTTCCCTGGCTTCAATTCTGCCCTGGGGGAGTAGTGCAAATTGCGATATCTTTGCTGAAACGAAGAGCATTGCCGAGGCATTTTTACATGCAGCAACACATGCCCCGCAGCCTATACAAATAGATGAGTCGAAGGCTTCATCGGCATTTTTCTTTTTCACCGGAATAGCATGGGAATCGGGTGCCGAGCCAATATTTGTTGAAATAAAGCCTCCTGCTATCTGTATCTTATCGAAAGCACTGCGGTCTACTATCAGGTCCTTGATTACCGGAAAAGCCTTTGCTCTCCATGGTTCCACTGTAATTGTATCTCCCTCTTTGAATACTCTCATTGAGAGATGGCAGGTTGTAACTCCTGGCAACGGACCATGAGGTTGCCCGTTAATATACATGCCACACGAACCACATATTCCTTCACGGCAATCGTGATCGAAAGCAACAGGGTTTGCACCTTCAGCAATTAACTTTGTGTTGAATGCATCCAGCATTTCAAGGAATGACATCTCGGGTGATACTCCGTCGAAATCATATGTCTGGAATGCACCTTTTGCACGGGCATTTTCCTGGCGCCATATTTTAAGTTTAACCTTCATATCCGGGTTTGTTTCTTTTTGTTAAATCCTTGGTTTATTTGTAGCTTCTAACCTTTACTTCAACGTTCTCAAAAACCAAATCTTCCTTGTGGAGTTTTGGTGCCTTGCAATCTCCTGTATATTCCCAGGCAGCCACATACATATAGTTCTCGTCATCACGCTGCGCTTCTCCTTCAGGTGTCTGGCTTTCTTCCCTGAAATGGGCTCCGCACGATTCTTTCCTGGCCAGGGCATCGGTTATCATCAACTGGGCAAGCTCGAAATAATCAGATACCCTGCCGGCTTTCTCCAGTTCCATGTTAACATCTTCGTCCTTGCCGGGAAGGGCAAGATCTGACCAGAATTCTTTTTCCAGTTCGGTTACCAGTTCGAGGGCCTTTTTCAGTCCTTCTTCATTCCTGGTCATACCGCAGTGATCCCACATTATCTTTCCTAGTCGTTTATGGAATGATGTGGCTGTTTGCTTACCTCCTATTGCCATCATTTTCTGTATCTTTTCCCTGACAGTTTTTTCAGCTTCTTCAAACTCAGGCAGGTTGGTATCGATCCCTGGAGTTCTGATCTCATCAGCAAGATAATTACCAATAGTGTAAGGGATAATGAAATAGCCGTCGCCAGAGGCCTGCATAAGGGATGAGGCGCCAAGCCTGTTCGCACCGTGGTCGGAAAAGTTTGATTCACCAAGTGCAAATAACCCTGGAATGGTTGTCATAAGTTCGTAATCGACCCACAGTCCACCCATGGTATAATGACCTGCAGGATAGATTCTCATGGGTTCTTCATATGGGTTGATCCCTGTAATTGTTTCATACATTTCAAACAGGTTTCCATACTTGTTTTCTATTGCCTTTTTACCCTGTTTGTTTATGGCATCCCTGAAATCAAGGTTCACAGCAAGTCCTGTTTCCCCGACACCATAACCGGCATCACATCTCTCTTTTGCAGCCCTTGAGGCAACATCCCTTGGAACAAGGTTTCCAAAGGCAGGGTACCTTCTTTCGAGATAATAGTCACGCTCTTCATCGGGAATATCGTTTGCCGGCCTCTTGTCTCCTTTGTTCTTTGGTACCCATATCCTTCCGTCATTTCTGAGTGATTCGGACATCAGGGTTAGCTTCGACTGGTATTCGTTCAATTGAGGAACACTAGTGGGGTGTATTTGCACAAAACTGGGATTGGCGAAGAATGCTCCCTTCCTGTGTGCCTTCCAGGCAGCCGATGCATTTGAATTCACCGCCAGGGTCGACAGGTAGTAAATAGTACCATACCCACCTGTTGCAAGGACAACAGCGTGTGCCGAATACCTTTCGACAGCACCGGTTATCAGGTTGCGAACAATTATTCCCCTTGCCTTACCATCGATCACTACCAGGTCGAGCATTTCCCTCCTGGGAAACATTTTTACATTGCCCTTCTGTATTTGCCTGTTAAGTGATGAATAGGTTCCAAGAAGGCACTGTTGTCCGGTTTGTCCTTTCGCGTAAAAAGTTCTCGATACCTGGACTCCGCCAAATGACCTGTTGTCGAGGTTTCCACCGTAGTCACGGGCAAATGGTACTCCGATGGCCGAAAAATGATCTATCACATCATTACTTACTTCGGCGGCACGATATACATTGGCCTCTCTTGCCCTGTAATCACCTCCCTTGATCATATCATAGAAAAGCCTGTAGATGCTGTCGCCGTCATTCTTATAATTCTTAGCGGCATTGATTCCTCCCTGGGCAGCAACAGAGTGAGCCCTGCGTGGGGAATCCTGATAGCAGAAGTTCAGAACATTGTAGCCCAGTTCACCAAGAGATGAGGCTGCCCCTGCACCTGCAAGTCCTGTACCAACGACAATAACATCAAGTTTCTTCTTGTTTGCGGGGTTAACGAGTTTGGCGTTTGCCTTATATCTGGTCCACTTTTCTGCAAGCGGCCCTTCCGGTATTTTTGAATTCAGTTTTATCATGGTTTAATATTTTTCTGTAGTCCTGGTTATTTTATTACCCAGATAATAAACGGGATGATAGCAAATCCCAGCGGGATCAGTATTGAATAGATTAAAGCTACAACATTCACGATAGGAGTCCATATCCTGTGGTTCAATCCCAGGGTCTGGAATGCAGAACCAAATGCGTGGTAAAGGTGCAATCCCAGTAAGGTAAAGCAAACCCAGTAGATAATATTGTATGCAGGAACACTGAATAGCTGGTAGGCCATAGAGTAAAAGTCCTCAGGATCACCATTGACGATTCCCAGTTTCACAAAGTAAAAATTAAAAAAGTGAATAACCAGGAATAATAAAATAGTACCACCTGTCCAGATCATGAACCTCGAAAAGAAAGAAGTTTCCGACCTGTAGGGGGAGACATAGTTTCTTGGTCTTGCAAGCCAGTTCTGTATCTGGACAATAATGCCGTAACAGATATGGATCAGTATGGCTCCAAAAAGTACTATTTCGAAGATCTTGATAAGTGGGAATGTTGCCATAAAATGAGCAGCCCTGTTAAAGGGCTCAGGATCAGATTTTAGCAACATCAGGTTAATTACAAGATGTACCGGCAGGAAAGTAAGCAGGAATAAACCTGCCAGTGCCATTACAAACTTTTTTGAAATGGATGAAGTAATTATCATATTCATTTGAGATGATTGATTATTGGTTATGTTGACAACATCACGTACAAAGATATTTTAATTATTTTTAGACTGATAATTATTTTAGATGTTGTTGACAATGTTTATTTCTGCAACAGACAAATTTCAAGATGGGAAAGTATATAAAATATAAGGGAAGGAGAATACATTATACCGATTCGGGAGTAGGGGAGGCAATTGTATTTATCCACGGGTATCTGGAATCAGCTGACGTCTGGTCAGAATTTATATCACTGTTCGGGAGCGGTTATCGTGTAATAGCTACTGATCTTCCGGGGAATGGGTTGTCTGATATTTTTCCTGATGAACACACTATGTGCTTCCTTGCCGGGTCTGTATTAGCAGTTCTCGATCAGGAGAATATCAGGGATTGTTTTCTGGTTGGTCATTCACTGGGAGGATATGTCACTCTTTCATTCCTTGAGAACTATCCTTCAAGACTGAAGGGCTATATACTTTTTCATTCACATCCTTTTGCGGATACCGATGAAGTAAAAGCCAACAGGTTGAGGGAGATTGATATTGTAAGGCAGGGCAAGAAAGACATAATATATCCCGTGAATATCCCCAGGATGTTTGCCGACAACAACCTGGAGCGTTTCGTGAATGATGTTGAAAGGTTGAAGGAGATTGCATCACAGCACAAATCAGAAGGTATCATTTCTGTTGTCTCGGGAATGATGAACAGGAAAGCCAGAGATCAGATAATGGAAGCATCTGATATACCGATGATGCTTATCCTGGGCAGGTGGGACAATTACATAAACCATGACCTGATTATAGGGAGGGTGAAATTACCCTCAGCAGGCAGAATGGTCACACTGGAACATTCAGGACATATGGGTTTTATCGAAGAACGCGATGCCAGCTATGTCCTGATTAAAGAATTTGTTGATAATCTGACCATAACAGGTTGAGGTTGTTGGTCCGGATTTCCCCCGTTTATGTTGGTCGAGATTTGAAATCTCGACCATAACAGGTTGTGTAGGATCGTTGCATGCAACGATCCATAACTACAAACCATCAACAATATCTATCGCCTTCTGCAGTGAAGTATCAAGCTCCTGCCAGACAGGATAAAACCCGTCATTATCAAAAATATTCCTGGCGATGTATGCCTTGAGCTCAATAAATATCGGGTTCCCTGATTTTTCAATATCGGAAGCAGTAGCGGTGATCCCTTTTTCCGAAGCAAAATCTGTAAATTTTCTGAGTAGTGAAATTCCGTTGAGATAACTTACCAGCGCATCCAGATCGTTAAATCCCTTCAACATTTCAAGATTACTGTCGGTGTACTGGAGAGCAAACTGGTAAATCAGTCCGCTGCTTCTTATACGCATATAATATCTTGTAATACCGGTTGTGTCGGCCGGAATAAAATAATCAGGCATAATTCCTCCTCCTCCATAAAGCACTCTTCCACCAGGGGTTACATATTTTAGAGAGTCGTTGAGTTTAATGCTATCGGCATTTTCATATTCCCCGCGCGCAAACCTTTCATTCATATCGGCATAATACTCATCGAATCCATTATCGTAAGGCTTCTGTATCGAACGGCCGGTTGGTGTGTAATAACGCGCAATAGTTAATCTTAGGGCCGATCCGTCGCTGAAAACCATAGGCTCCTGCACGAGTCCTTTCCCGAATGATCTGCGGCCCAGAATGATACCCCTGTCGTTATCCTGTATTGCTCCTGCAAGTATCTCACTCGCTGATGCACTGAATTCATCCTGTAATATTGCCAGGTCGCCTTCAGTGAAGTGTCCGCTGGCTGTTGAAACAGCTTCCTCCCTCGGGTATGCCCTTCCGACAGTATATACTATCAGCTTACCTTCAGGCAGCAATTCATCTGCTATTTTTATGGCAGATTCCATTACTCCGCCGGAATTACCCCTCAGGTCGATGATAAGCTTTTTCATTCCCATACTTTTCAGCTTCACCAGGCCCTGAACAAATTCATCGTAGGTAGTCACCGCAAACCGGCTTATTTTAATGTACCCCACATCATCATTCACCATGTATGATACATCAACCGAATAGATGGGAATCCTGTCCCTTTTGATAGTAAACGGCAATAATTCGTCCTCTCCTTTTCGCATTACCCTGATTGTCACTTCAGTGCCCCTTGGGCCCTTGAGCATCGAAATTATTTCTTCGTCAGCCAGACCTTTACCGGCTATCAGTGAGTCGTTGACATAAATTATTTTATCCCCTGCCATCACGCCTACCTTTTCAGACGGCCCCCCGGGTATAGTACTAATAATCAGCACAGTATCTGACAGTTTGTTGAATGATACCCCTATGCCTTCGAAATTTCCCTGCAGGGGCTCGTTCATAGCCTGCAAGTCACGCGCAGGTATATAAACCGAATGTGGATCAAGATTATGAAGTATAAAGGGAATAGCTTCCTCAATAATCTCTGCCCGGTTCACCGTATCAACATATTTCGAATCGATAATATTGAGCAGGTTTGTGAGTTTGTCGGTCCTGGGTTTAACCGACATGGTTGTATTGGAGCGGCTTCCTGGAAGGGAAACTCCGACTATCAGCCCTGCGGCAACTGAAAACGCTATTATTAGCGGTAAAAGAATATTTCGTGAAGTATTATTGTATTTCATATGTATCGTTTTCCAGGTCAATAAAAACTATTTCTATTCCGGCTCTCGTAAGCAGTTCAAGTCCGTCTGTAAGCCTGTATTTATTACAATAGACCACTCTTTTTATCCCTGCCTGGATTATCAGTTTTGAACACTCCATGCACGGAGATGATGTTACATAGAGGGTTGCATCTTCGCTTGAATTATTTGATTTGGCTACCTTTGTTATTGCATTTGCCTCGGCATGAAGAACGTAAGGTTTGGTTTTGAAGTTTTCGTCTTCACAAACATTCTCAAACCCGGCAGGCGTGCCATTGAATCCGTCTGAGATTATCATTTTCCCCTTAACTATCAAAGCCCCGACCTGCCTTCTTTTACAGTATGAATTGCTTGCCCATACCAGAGCCATTTCCAGGTATTTCCTGTCAAACTGCTTCTGTTTTTCACCGTATGGTTTGAGCAGGTTAGTATCAGCCATCTGCAATATTAATACACTTATTTTAAAGGCTTCAAACTTAATCATATTCGGTGCTAAATCAAAATAGCAACATTCCACATTTCGCAATCTGCCGTAGAAAATCCGTCATTGACCGATTTTGTCTCGTTATGGCCGACCTGCAGGTCTAATATTGTACTCAATAATATGGAAATGAATATAAAATGACTTTAATCTCAAACCAGAAAAAGTACTATAACTATGCAAAGGAAGAAGATAATAATAATAGGAGGCGGTGTAGCAGGTATGTCTGCAGGGATATACAGCCGGCTAAATGGATTTGACGCTGAAATACTGGAAATGCATACACGGCCCGGAGGTCAGTGTACAGCATGGGACAGGAAAGGTTACAGGTTCGATTATTGCCTTCACTGGCTCGTAGGTTCGTCTAAAGGTGTTTTTCATGATGTCTGGAAGGCAACAAACGTATTGAATGACGATGTAAAAGTATTCAACCATGAAGTATTCGGAAGGCTTGAGGATGAGGAAGGATCGGAATTTTTCGTTTATGCAGATATAGACCGGTGGAGGGAATACCTTATAAAAATGGCTCCCGAAGATACCCGTGCTATCAGAAAAATGTGCAACCATATGAAAAGAGGTGCGGGTTTCGATTCAATTGCCTCGCCTCCCGGACTCAGGGGCCCGCTTGATTTAATTAAAGTAATGCCAGGCATGTTCCCTGTTATGCTCCTGATGGCAAGGTTCGGTAAAATGAGTGCACTGGAATACCTCGACTGGCTTGGCTTTAAGAATGCACAGCTAAGATATTTTATGGAGAAGCTCTTTGGCCAGGCAAACCTTTCTGCTCTCGCAGTTATTCTTATGCTTTCATGGTTCCATAGCGGGAATGCAGGTTACCTGATCGGTGGTTCACTTCCCATGGCAAGACGCATGGCATCAAGATTTGAATCACTGGGTGGCAAATTCAGGTTCAGGAGCAGAGTAACCTCAATCATCGTTGAAAATGATATTGCACGCGGAGTAATCCTTGATGACGGGACCAGGCTGGAAGCCGATTATGTTGTCAGTGCTTCTGACGGTCACAATACACTGTATAATATGCTGGAAGGGAAATACCTTGCTAAGAAAACGAGAGAGGCTTATGAGACATGGGAACTTTTTACACCGCTGGTACAGGTGTCACTTGGAATCAAAGAGAAAGTGGAAACCAGTTCCAATGCCACAACATATATATATAATGGATCAATTGGCAGTACTAAAATTGAGAAAGGCATTTCATTAATGAACCAGTCGGCATTCGACCCCACGATGGCACCTGAAGGGAAATCAACTATGATAATCAGATTTGAGAGTCCGTGGGAAATATGGGAATCACTCGAAGGTGACGATTATAAGAATGAAAAGAATAGAGTTGAGATTGAAATTTTATCATTACTTGAAGTGAAATTTCCCGGGATCACCTCAAAGATTGAAGTTATTGATATTGCCACACCAAAAACCGGTGTTAAATATACAGGCGTATGGAAAGGGGCATATGAAGGATTTGCTCCTTCAGGAGATATTACAAGGTCTCTTGACATGGAACTGCCCGGACTCTCAAATTTCTATATGGCAGGACAGTGGCTGGCTCCCGGTGGCGGATTGCCACCATCAGCACAATCGGGCAACTGGGTACTGCAGAAAATTTGCAGGAAAGAGAAGATCAGGTTCAATGATGGTGTTTCCGGGAACAGGTAGCGGGATTACCTATTTACCCTTACCAATAAGCACAAAGGGTGCCCAGTAAAGAGGATCAGGGTATTGTTCCAGAACTTCTCTCTGTGCCATAGCCAATGCTTCTTCCATAGGTTTGCTCTTCATGTATGAGTAGAATTTTGTCATAAGGAGTGAAGTCTGATAATCGGCTACGCTCCATAGGCTTACTATCACAGAAGGTGTTCCGGCATAAATAAAAGCCCTGCTCAATCCGATTATCTCATCTCCCTTGTCAATGTTCCCGAGGCCTGTTTCGCATGCACTCAGGGTAACAAGTCGTGAATTAAGATCAAGTGAAAATACTTCGTGCACTGTAAGACGACCGTCATTTTCCTCATCAGGAGGGAAGAGCAGAAATGAATAGAGCGGTTGCGCATAATTATAATATCCATGTGTTGCAAGATGTATAAAACTGAACCGGCCGGCATTCTCCTTCACAAACGATTCGGTACTGTTTTTTCCGTAAACTGTAAGGTTATCAGGGAAAAGCGGAACAATCTTCTTTACCTCGTCTTCGGTTCCAGGTAATCCAATGTTCAGTCCTATGCTGACATCTCCCAGGGCAGCACCGAAGAAACCTGACCCGTCCCCGTTTTCCCTGTTTTTACATAATTCAAAAACTCCTAGTGAAGATGAATAAGTAATATTGAAATGTTTTACCATATACTCCCCTTCACTGTCTGTTAAGGCCTGGAATGGCAGAAAATGAAGACTCCTGTTAGGGATGATAACCAGATCACTAAAACCGTTAATTTCCTCTTGTATGGGTTTAATCAGGTAGTTGTAAAGAGATCTGAGTGCAGTATCGGAAGCCCTCGTATTTCCTGTTGCAATGTATTTTCTCGAATCGAGCACCATGGTGGAAAACTCATCCCTGTTTACCGGTGATGATCTTAAAATAATCTTGTCTTTTGTCACCAGCCATATCCGGATAGCATTATCGCTTAACCAGTATGATATTATCGCTGTCTTTTCATCGAGTAACGACTGCACCCTGGCCGGATCAACCGGTTCAACAGTTATAAGCTGGCAGTATTCAGGATTTGACAGTTTAAGCCTTGTGATCAGATTGTCATATTCTTTCTGTGTTCTGTCCAGATCATCGGTAATCCTTTTAACATTTGCCTGACGAGTCTGACCTGCAGTTGCAGGCTGAGATCTGATATTCTGTAGCTGCCGGTATAATTGCTGCAATTCAAGCCTTTTGTTCTGCTCGGTTGTAATTAGTGAGTCGTTGCTATTATCACTGAAATCTATTTTTTTATTTGCAAGCATTTCAAAAAATGAACGGGCTTTTGCCCGCTCGGTTATCTCAAGTGCATTTTCAGGCTCGTTCTTTTCAATAAGGATCCTGATGAGGTGGTCGTATACATCAACCTTGTTATTCAAATAGGTGCTCCTGAATTCTTCGATCGTCAGGTTACCCCTGATCTTCTCAATGATATCCACTGCTTCCCAATAGTATTGTTCTGCCTTATCGGTATCGCCCTGATCTTCATATAAAAGGCCTTTATAGTAAGAGACCTGCCAGCTTAATTCAGGGAAGTCACTACTGATATTTGCCTTGTCGAGATATCTGACAACATCCGTATACCTGTCATCAAGCAACGAAATAATTCCCATGTTCAGGTTGGCGCTGGCAATACCCATAATATTTTCTGACTGTTCAAAGTAGCCTTCTGCATCTGAAAACAACCTCATGGCATTTTCCGGATTATTGTTTCCCATTTCAAGTTCTGCCATTCTCATCGAGGCAAGTCCCGAACCTACCAGGGATCCTTCGGCAGAAAAATAGTTGCTGGCGGCAATGAGATCTCCGCTTCTAAGCCCAAGGGAAGCGTCAAGGCTGGCTGATCCCACTGATGATGAATCTTTCAGCGCTGATGCCTGTTTGTAAAGTTCGTTTGCTCTTTTATTATCACCCAGATCGCGGTAAATGTCACCCAGTCGTATAGTGAACCAGACTCTCTGGGCAAGAATCCCATATCTGTCAGCATCATCAAGGGCTTCCTGCTGGAGACGAATTGCATCCTCGTAGTAACCAAGAGTGGAATTGATCCTTGCCAGGTTGTAGAGGTGCCTTGACTGACTGGCGTCGATCTCACCGGCAATATCCATTGATCTGTTGGTAAGGCTTCTAGAC